>DASVTM010000539.1:0-1992 GCA_036387575.1 Brevundimonas sp. | reverse complement strand
ACCGAGGGTGAAACCAGCCTGCTGTTCTTTGGCGGCAAGTTCAGCCATGCGGTCAACAAGACGCCGGTCGCGGGCGAATTCCGCATTCAGGTTCAGTTCGGGGGTCAGTACGTCTCAGTCGAGCCGCCCGCCGCCGCGATGGAACTGGCGCTGAAGGTCCTCGCCGCGATCGAGGAGCCGCTGCTCTACGCCCGCATCGACATGACGCGCGATCAGGCCGGCGCCTGGGTCCTGATGGAGGCCGAACTGATCGAGCCGGACTTCTATCTGGCCAACGACCGGAGGAAGGGCGCAGGCTTCGCCGAGGCGGTCCGGGCGCGGCTTCAGGCCTGACGCGCTTCGCCCATCGCCACCAGACCGGCGCGCGACGGGCACAGGTCGCTGATGATGCAGCCCATGCAGTTTGGCTTGCGCGCCGTGCAGGTGTAGCGGCCGTGCAGGATCAGCCAGTGGTGGGCCTTGGGCAGGAAGGCCTCGGGGACGACCTTGAACAGCTGGGCCTCCACCTTATCGGGCGTAGGGGCGTTGGCGAGGCCGAGGCGGTGCGAGACGCGAAACACGTGGGTGTCCACGGCGATGGCGGCCTCGATGCCGAGTTCGTTCAGGACAACGCTGGCGGTCTTTCGCCCCACGCCGGGCAGGGCCTGCAGCCCCTCGCGGGTCAGAGGAACCTCGCCGCCGTACTGGTCCTGAACGATGCGGCTCAGAGCGATGACGTTCTTCGCCTTGCCGCGATACAGGCCGATGGAGGCGATGTAGGGGACCAGTCCCTCCTCGCCGAGCGCCAGCATCTTCGCCGGGGTGTCGGCGACCTTGAACAGCTTGTCGGTGGCCTTGTTGACGGAGACGTCGGTGGCCTGCGCCGACAGGGCGACGGCGACCACAAGCGTAAACGGGCTGGAAAACGTCAGCTCGGTCTTCGGCTCCGGCATGACGCGCGAGAGGCGTTCGAAGATGTCCTCGACCCGGTCCTCGTCCGGCGGCCAGCCCCAGGTCGGGATGACTGCACCGGTCATGATCGACGGGCGTTTCGGGGCGGGCAGGGGCGCCTTGGCTTTTCTCCGGACCGGCGCTTTCACCGTTCCTCTTCCCGGGGCTCCGACAGCCAGCGGTCGACGCCGAGCTTCGTCATGGCTTCCAGTGCAGCCCGCTCGCCCTCGATCCATGCGCCGTGACAGGTGCCGTAAAAGGCGGGCGCGGTTGCTTCGCCGGCGATGAACAGTCGGCTTTCCGCGGGATGCTTCAGCCGAGAGCGGTCGCCCGCATGGCCGGGCAGGGCGTGGGAATAGGCTCCCCGCGACCAGGGTTCGGCCCCCCACATGGAGGTGTTCAGCACCGCCAACCGCTTGCGGAAATCCGACCCCAGCTGAGCGACCAGTTCCGACACGGCGAAATCGAAGAAGGCGCTTTCGCCCTCGGCCTCCAGCCCCCCGGCGAGATCGCCGCCGTAATAGCCCTCGATGGTCGGCCGTCCGAACGGGCGCAGGTGATAGCCGCCCGTCTGGGCGGTATCGGTCCGGCCCCACAACTGGCTGTCGGCGGGGAAGTCTTCGGGCGTCTCGACCGTCATATGGAGCTTGGCCGCCAGCCCCAGCGGCAGGCCTGCCGCCGCCTCGACCGTCTCAGGAAGCGGCGGATCGAAGCGGATGGTCTCGGCCGCGATCAGGTTTGTCGGCACCGTCAGGACGACGACCTTCGCCAGCACATCCCCGCGCACCGTCGCGACCTTCATGGCAGGCCCAGTTCGGTCGATGCGTTTGACGGCGCAGTCCAGAACCACCGGAAGGTCGCCGCCCAGCGCCCCGATCAGTGCGCCATAGCCCTCGACCACCCGATAGTTCACACCGGTGTCGCGATAGGCGTCGTAGTCGAGTGTCGAGACCTCTGCGAATTTGGCTCCGTTCAGAGCGCCGGAGATGGCGTCCATCCGCGCGTTCCAACGACCCTCGGGACTGTCGGCGGGGGCGAAGAAGTCGGATGCAGCCCGGTCCT
>DASVTM010000538.1:0-2568 GCA_036387575.1 Brevundimonas sp. | reverse complement strand
GGCTCTTCCCCACGCGCGATATACTGAACGCGACGATGGCGGCTCAGTTCGACCGTTTCGTGACGCGACCTTACGACACGTTCAGGCCAAGGATTAAGACCGGGCAGGTCAGTTCTTGAGCCGGTAGCCCGTCTTGAAGATCCAGGCGACGACGCCGAGGCAGACCACGAGAAAGCCGAGCGTGGCCAGGACGCTGTAGCCCACGCCGACGTCGCCCGAGCCGTAGAAGGTCCAGCGGAAGCCCGAGATCAGATAGACCACCGGGTTGAACAGGGTGATGGTCCGCCAGACGGGCGGCAGCATGTCGATCGAATAGAACGACCCGCCGAGGAAGGTCAGAGGCGTCACGACCAGCATCGGGATCATCTGCAGCTGCTCGAAGCCGTTGGCCCAGACGCCAATGATGAAGCCGAACAGGCTGAAGGTCACCGAGATCAGCACCAGCATCGCGAACATGGCGAAGGGGTGGAGGATCTGCAGCGGCACGAAGAACGACGCCGTCAGCAGGATGATGAGGCCGAGCACCGCAGACTTGGTCGCCGCCGCCCCGACATAGGCGATGACGATCTCCATCGAACTGACCGGCGCAGACAGGATCTCGTAAATCGTGCCGGTGAATTTGGGGAAGTAGATGCCGAACGAGGCGTTGAAGATCGACTGGGTGAACAGGCTCAGCATGATCAGGCCAGGTACGATGAAGGCGCCGTAGGGCACGCCGTCGACCTCGGTCATCCGCCCGCCGATGGCAGAGCCGAAGACCACGAAATAGAGCGCCGTTGTGATGACCGGGGTGACTACCGACTGCCACAGGGTGCGCAGGGCGCGCGCCATCTCGAAACGATAGATGGCCCAGACGCCGTAACCGTTGAACGTCATTGGGCTGGCTCCTTCTCGCGGTGGACAAGGCTGACGAAGATGTCCTCGAGCGAGCTTTGCTTGGTGTTCAGATCCTTGAAGCCGACGCCCAGTTTCTCCAGCGCACGGATAAGGGACGGCACGCCGGTGTCCTCGGCATTGGCGTCGAAGCTGTATTCCAGCTCGTGGCCCTCGTTCCGCAGTTCCAGCTTCCAGTCGGCCAGTTCGGCGGGGATGACGGGCATGGCCTCGATCAGGTTGAGCGTCAGCGTCTTCTTGCCGAGCTTCTTCATCAGGGTCTTGGTCTCTTCAACCAGGATCAATTCGCCCTTCAGGATCACGCCCACCCGGTCGGCCATCTCCTCGGCCTCCTCGATGTAGTGGGTCGTCAGGATGATGGTCACGCCGCGATCGCGCAGCTTTCTGACCAGCAGCCACATGTCGCGGCGCAGTTCGACGTCGACGCCCGCCGTTGGCTCATCGAGGAACAGGATGTCAGGCTCGTGGCTCAGGGCCTTGGCGATCATAACCCGGCGCTTCATGCCGCCGGACAGGGTCATGATCTTGGCATCCTTCTTGTCCCACAGGGACAGATCACGCAGCACCTGCTCGATGAAGGCAGGGTTCGGCGACTTGCCGAACAGGCCCCGGCTGCAGGTAACGGTCGCCAGAACTGTCTCGAAGGCGTCGGTGGTCAGCTCTTGCGGCACCAGCCCGATCTTCGAGCGGGCGCGGCGATAGTCGTTCTGGATGTCGTGGCCGTCGGCGACGACCTTGCCCGTCGAGGGCGTGACAATGCCGCAGAGGATGGAGATCAGGGTGGTCTTGCCGGCGCCGTTAGGGCCCAGCAGGGCGAAAATCTCGCCCTTGCCGATGCTGAGATCGACCTGCTTCAGGGCTTGGAGCCCGGACTTGTAGGTCTTGGTCAGGCCTTCGATCGTGATGACAGGCGCCGCAGACGGCGGGGTATAGGTGGTCGGCGTCATGAACTCTCCCCGCGCGCCGTCGCTACGGCCGCGCTGGCCAATATGGCGCTGTTCGGCCGGGTCTCAAGGCGTGCGGGAAAGATGCTGACAGATTTCGGCGCCGGATCGCTCTCAGGCCGGGTCGCGCCAGTCGAAGATCAGGGTCTCGCGATGGCCGAAGCGCTGCAGGTGTTCGGCGACGACCGTCTTGAACCGTTCCATGTCGGCGTCGGGAGAACCGTTGAGCGTAACGTCGAGGGCGGTGGCGTCAGCTGCGAGTTCGCATCGGCCCATGGGGAGATCGATGGTCGCCGTGTCGGGAGTGAATGTGACGGGAAACTTGTGGCCCCAGTGTTTGGCCAATTGCTGAAGGTAGCGGCTGGCGTGGGCAGTTTCGGCGTGGGCGGTTTGAACGAGGGCGGTTTGGACAAGGGATGGGGCAGGCATGGCGATCCTTTCGGCAAGGCATACAGATAGGCTCTTGCGAGCGTTTCGCAACGTTGCGGAGCGGTACTCAGTCGCTCTAGCTGCGTCTTTGAGGAACCGGGGCCGTAGCTGTATGTTGTCACCGCACTCTGGAGCCAAAATGTCTCGCTTATTCCTCACCGTTTCAGCTGCTGTCCTGACGCTGGCTGCCTGCAGCTCCCAGAAGCCGCTGGATCCTGCGGCAGGATTCGGCCCCAATCCGACCTTGCCGGCGCCGAATGGAGCGCTGTTCCCCACGGTGAAAATCGCACCAGCGGTTGGC
>DASVTM010000537.1:0-3598 GCA_036387575.1 Brevundimonas sp. | reverse complement strand
GATCAGGGTGTCGGCGTCGAGCCACATCAGCTGGCTCTCGCGGTAGTAGTCACCGGTGCCGCGCATCCACGACGTCCATAGGCCCGGCACGCGATAGCCGAGCAGATTATGGTTGTCGGTATCCTGCAGCGCGCGCCACTCACGGCCCGGCTGGTTTTCGTAGAAGGCCGCGACGCCCGCGAGATCGATCAGCGCTTCTTCCTTCGTATGCAGGCCGGAGCGCGCGGACAGCACCGAGCCCCAGTACTCCGTCTGGCCTTCATAGACCCACAGCAGGGTGTTCTGGGTCGGCACGTTGTAGTTGGCGGTCAGCTCATCGGCCGGCCGCATGAACTTGCCATTCCACGAGTGGGTGAACTCATGCGGCAGCAGCTCGCGACCACCCACGCTCTTGTCCCAGGCCGTGAAATAGTCCGGTGCGGCGGTGTTCTCGGACGAGCGATGATGCTCGAGCCCGATGCCGCCGAGCTGATCCGTCAGGGCCAGCAGGAACTCGTACCGGTCATAATGGCGAGCGCCGAACAGGCGGTCCGTCTGGCCGACAAGGTTCTCATACAGCTTCAGCTGGTCGGCGGTGGGCGCGAGGTTCGCGGCCTTGTCGGCGACGATGTTCAGATGCACAGCGTCGCCGGTCGGGTCGATGTCGATCCGGCGATAGTGGGACCCCGCGAACATCGGGCTGTCGATCAGGGTGTAGAGATCGGTCGGCTTGAAGGTGGCGACACCGTCGGCGAAGCGCTCGGTCTCCAGCGCCGTGCCGTACTGCCAACCCTCAGGCAGCTTGATCGACGGGGCGACGGTGATCTGACGCGAATAGTAGCCCGCTGGATAGAGCAGGGCCTTCTCCCACTGCATGTTGACGATGGCCGGGGTCATGGTGACGCGCCAGACGGCGTTGTCGGGCTGGGTCAGCCACTGGAAGGCGACCTCGATCTCGGTCACGCCCTCGGGGATGTTCAGGTGGAAGGCATAGGGCTGCAGCGTATCGCGCACCCACTCGATGCGAGCGCCATTGCCGGTCACGGTCACGCCGGAGATCAATTGGATCGGGCCGGTCGCCGCGTGGTTGCCGGGCAGATATTGCGGATAGAGCAGGGTCAGGGCGCCGGGCGAGACGGGAATGGTCTCAGTGACGTTGACGATCCGGCGCTCGAGGTCGGTGACATCGGCGCGGTAACGGATCACGCCGGGATAGGGCTTGTCCTGCGGGACGGGAATGGCCGCTTGTGGGCCGGGCAGGGCGAGCGCCGCCTGTGTCGAATCGGCGATGATGGGCGTGCCGGTCTGGGGGAAGGTCTGCTGGGCGAGAGCGGGGGCGGCGGACAGGAGAGCGGCCGCACAGGCGGACAGAAGCAGACGCGACATGGACAGGGGTTCTCGAACAGCAGGAGGTCGAAACCTCGACTGCCCCCGCCCCTACGTCAACCCGCCAAGATGCCACCCTCTCCCGGCGGGAGAGGGCTTGAGCCTCCGGGAGCGCAGTGATTGGTCAGGCGAAAGGGTGAGGGGTTGCGGCATGAACCAGCCAAGGCGCGAACCCTCGCACTCAGATAAACTTGCGGGGTCGTGGGTTGTTCGCCCAAGCTCGCCTTCCCGTCTTTGTCCTTGAGGTTCCCCATGCCCGTGAAAACCGTCGCCGAATTCGTCGCCGCCTACAGGGAGAAGGACGTCAGCACCGAAGCCTTCGAACTGGAGAACCAGTATCTGCTGGAGATACGGCTGAACGGCTCGGTCTGGGCCAAGTCCAGGGCCATGGTGGCGCGAACGGGGCAGGTGAAGTTCACGCGTCAGGGCCTGATGGAGCAGGGTCTCGGCAATCTGTTGAAGAAGGCCGTTAGCGGCGAAGGCATGGTGCTGATGAAGGCGGAGGGTCAGGGACGTGTCTATTTGGCCGACGCGGGCAAGAAGATCACCCTGCTGCGGCTCGACAACGAGACCATTTTCGCCAACGGCAACGACGTGCTGGCGCTGGAGAACGGCGTCAGTAACCAGATCACGATGATGAAGCGGGTCGCGGGCATGATGTCCGGCGGCCTGTTCAATGTAAAGTTGAGCGGAAGCGGCATCGTCGCCATTACATCCCACTATGATCCGCTGATCCTCAAAGTCAGCGCGGCGACCGGCCCGGTCTTTACCGATCCCAACGCCACCGTGGCTTGGTCAGGCAGCCTGATGCCGCAGATCGCTACCGACATCTCGTTCAAGACCCTCGTCGGCCGAGGTTCGGGCGAGAGCATCCAGATGAAGTTCGAAGGCGAGGGCTGGGTCGTCGTCCAGCCCTACGAGGAAACGTATATGCAGGCCGCTAGTAACTGACGACGGTGAGGGCGGGGAGGGCCCCCGCCCGCTGCCGCCCACCGCCTTCGGTTAATGATCGCTACCGGGACCGCTCAAGTCCGTAGAGAGCCTCGACGATGTCTTCGGTTTTCTGCTGGATCAACTGCTGGGCGTCGCGGACGCCGCGATTGTAGAAGAAGCCGCCGACTTCGCGACCGAAGAAGGCGATCAGCATCTCGGCGGGCAGGGCTCCGATGTCCTGCTCTAGCTCGGCGTCGAAATACGCCTGCACCCGCCGGATCATGTCGCGCATCTCGTCTTTCGAGAACTCGATGGGGTCGGCGGGTTTCATCAGCTCACTTCAGCCAGTGCTTCTTCCGCCGCGACCCACGCAGCTTCGGCGGCGTCGAGATCAACCTGCGTTTTAGCTCGCGCTCGGGTCAGGCCTTCGAGGGCTTTGGGGTTGCTGAAGGCGGCGTTGGCCATGTCGTCGTCGATGCGGGCGAGTTCGGCGGTCAACTGGGCCATCCGCTCTTCGGCCTTCTTCACCGCGTGACGCAGGGTCGAGGGGGAAGGACCTGATTTCTTGTCGTTCTTCTTGTTCTTGTTGTTCTGAGCGGGAGCCGCAGCGACGGCTTCGGTCTTGACCTGGCTCGGCTTGACCGAGGCCTGTTTGGCGCGGTCGAGGACGAATTTGGCGTAGTCGTCCATGTCGCCGTCGAACGGCTTCACCGTGCCGTCGGCAGCCAGCCACAGCCGGTCGGCGACCATCTCCATCAGCGAGCGGTCGTGGGTGATCAGGATGACGGCGCCGGAGTATTCGTTCAACGCGTCCAGCAGGGCGCGGCGGCTGTCGATGTCCAGGTGGTTGGTCGGTTCGTCGAGGATCAGGACGTGGGGGGCGTCCATGGCCACCATGTTGAGCAGC
Source organism: Brevundimonas sp. (assembly GCA_036387575.1). Classification (GTDB taxonomy): domain Bacteria; phylum Pseudomonadota; class Alphaproteobacteria; order Caulobacterales; family Caulobacteraceae; genus Brevundimonas. The sequence continues at coordinate 393 of DASVTM010000537.1, read as the reverse complement.
AGGCGCGCGCGCTCCCCGCCGGATAGGCTGTCGACCGTGGTTTCCTGCTTTTCGTAGCTGAGGCCGAACTGCGCCAGCTTGGAGCGGCGGGCGCTTTCCGCGCTGTCGGGCATGGCGCGGCGAATGATCTCCAGCGGCGTGTCGGTGGGGTCCATCGCCTCGATCTGGTGCTGGTGGAACCAGCCCACGCGCATCTTGCGGTCGCGGTGCAGTTCGCCTTCGGAGACGTTCAGGGCGCCGGCGATCATCTTGGCGAAGGTGGATTTACCCGCGCCGTTGACGCCCAGCAGGCCGATCCGGTCGTCGAGGTCCATGCGCAGGTTGAGATTGCGCAGGATCGGCTTGCCGGTGTCGTAGCCGACGTTGGCGCGCTCCAGCCGGATCAGCGGCGGC
>DASVTM010000536.1:0-2097 GCA_036387575.1 Brevundimonas sp. | reverse complement strand
GGCCGCGGCAGCGAGGTCTGCGGCGCGCGCCGCGAGGGCGGCTTCGGCTTCCCGCAACTGGGTCTGCGCGAGATCCGAGGCGTCCACGATCATACGCGACTGGCGCTCGACCGCATCCAGAACGCCGGCGGATTGGGTGTCGAGCTGCAGGCCGACCACCTGCATGCTGTCGCGTTCGCGGCCGAGTTGCTCGGTCAGGCGACGAGCGGTGCGGCCCGCATTTTCAGCCGCCTCGTTCAGGCGGGTGGTTTCCTCGACCAGCACCTCGCGCAGCAGGGTCATGTCGTTGCGGGCGCGCTCTGCCGCCAAAGCCGCCTGATCGATGTCGTTGCGCAGCGTCAGCAGGACCTGTCCGGTCTGCTGGGCGGCCAGAGCGGTCGGGGCTACGAGGGCCTCCGCCAGAGCGCGGGCGCGGACAGTCTCGGCTGCCAGACCAGCCCCCTGACGGATGGCATGGGCCAGCATGACGGCGAGGCCTGCAGGCGCGAGTGCAATCAGGGCGTAGAGAGCAAGGCGCAGGGGATCGAGGGCCGCTCCGCCCGAACCGATCTCATAGGCAGCCCATGAGGCGACGCCGCCGATCCAGAGGGCTGACGCCACGCCGGCCAGCAGATAGGCGTGGCGGCCAGACGGGACTGCTTCGCCCACCCGTGAGGCGGTCTTTGCGGGCCGGCCGGCGGAAACCGGGGTCTCTGCCGTCCTGGCCGGAGGCGAGCGATAGGCCACCGGCGGGCTTTCGGCGCTCGTCGTGAAGGGATCATAGGCGGACTGGGAACCGTTGAAGTCCGGCGTCACGACCGGCTCCGCTTGCGGTGCAGAGTCCGGCAGAGGGCCGAGCACATCCTCGGCGACCTTGGCGCGAGCGGCCTGGGTTTCAACCCGGGCGGCCGCCCGTGCTTCAGCCTGACGTTGCTCGTCCAGCAGACGCCGCCGACGACGCTCCGACATCGGGCGTTCGGGCATCGCCGGGGCGACGACCAATGGATCATCGACGTCCGTCGTCGGTTGATCGGCGCTCGGCGCGTCGAAACTATCCGATGCGATGTGTTCGTCGGACACGGTCGCGGGGTCCACGATGTCGGGGTCGGACAGTGTGAGCGGCGGCCGCTGGCGGGATTTCATCAGGCGAGGTCTCGGTCTGGGAGTCTGGGGCCGGGCTCGGCGCAACAGGCTTCGCAACCCTAACCACTAAGGACGCGTCCGCAAAGACGAGTCCGCTGCCCATAGTGAATCACCCGGACCCGACCAGCCACCCCTGGGATCAGCAGCGTTCCGCGGAGGTAGAGATGACCTCGGTGCGTGCCGAGGCTTCGCGGCAATCGATGACGCGATGAACTTCGCGCTCGGGCATACTGGGGCGATGCAGATCGACGCCGAACTGGGACAGGGCGGCCATGGCGAGCATCGCGATGAAGGCGGCGATCAGTTCGAGCAAAGCCTGCATTTCACCCTCCCGTCCTTCGTCCTGCGACAGTCAGGCTTGTATGGGCCAAAATCAGCGTTCGGACAAGCATTGGCCCGCAACAGGAGCGTGGCCATTGACCGATCCCCGGCCGGCATGGAACGGAAGACACAGGCAGGTCCTTCCAGTGGGCTTGTCGCCTCCTGAAACCCAGCTGTCACGCGTATCCCCCCAAGACAAGATTCATGGTTGCAACGGACGACACCTACACCGACAGCCTGCTGGTCCCCGGCCAGACGGTCTGGCGCGTGGAGCAAGCCGACCGGTTCGCCGTCCTGATGGAAAACGAGACCTATTTCGACGCCTTGGCCTCGGCTATTTCCAAGGCGCAACGGTCTATCGTGCTGCTGGGCTGGCAATTCGACCCCCGCACCCGCCTCGACCCGGGGAGCCGGGCGGCGGGGCGGCAGGCCGAGATCGGGCATCAACTGCGGATGCTGGTGCGCTCCAGGCCCGAACTCGACGTCAGGCTGCTGATCTGGAAATCGCCGCTGTTGATTGCAGCGTCGCAGGGCTTTTATCCGCACAAGGCCCAGCGTTGGTTCCGCAAGCGCATGGTCGAGTTCCGCCTCGATTCACCCGGGCCGATCGGCGCCTGCCATCACCAGAAGGTTGTGGTGATCGACGACAAGGTC
>DASVTM010000535.1:0-1651 GCA_036387575.1 Brevundimonas sp. | reverse complement strand
GGCGGATTACTGCGCCTATCCGGTGGCGAGTTTCGAGGCCGGTGCGGTGAAGAATATCGAGGGCGAGATCAAGGGATTGCGGAATTGACGGCGTCTCAGCGTTCACCTCTCCATTCGCGAAGGCGAATGGAGAGGACCGGTTGGCGCGGAGCGACGACCAGGAGAGGGCTACGCGGCGCCAGACGGCCAGCACGGTGTCGCCCCCACCTGACTGCTTCGCAGTCTGTCCTCCCCATTCGCCTTCGCGAATGGGGAGGTGACCGCCCATGACCCCCGGCGTCGAAGCCAATGCCGACGGCTTGATCGGGCCGACGCATTCATATGCAGGGCTGTCGCCCGGCAACCTTGCGGCCAGCCTCAGCAAGGGCGAGGCGTCGAACCCGAGGGCCGCTGTCCTGCAGGGGCTCGACAAGATGAAGCGGCTGGCGGACCTCGGTCTGCCGCAGTTCGTGCTGGCGCCGCATGAGCGACCGGACCTCGGTTTCCTGAGGAGCCTTGGGTTCGGCGGCACGGATGCGCAGGTGCTGGAACGCGCGTGGAAGGATGCACCGGCGTTCCTGGCGGCGGCGACTTCGGCCTCGCCGATGTGGGCGGCCAATGCGGCGACGGTGACGCCGAGCGCTGATAGTGGCGACGGGCGGGTTCATTTCACTCCGGCCAATCTGCACACCAATCTGCACCGGTCGCTCGAGCATCGGCAGACCAAGCGGGCGCTGGACGCGATGTTCCCCGATCCGAAGCATTTCGCGGTTCACGACGCCCTGCCCGCCGTCGCCCAGCTGTCCGATGAGGGCGCGGCGAACCACGTGCGGCTGTGCGCCGACCATGGCGCGCCGGGGGTCAATCTGCTGGTCTGGGGACGTGAGGCCCATGAGCCGTGGAGCGGAGCCTATCCTGCGCGCCAGACGCTGGAGGCGTCGCAGGCCATCGCGCGGCGGCATCAGGCGGGGCGTTCGGTGTTCCCACGTCAGGGCAAGGCGGCGATCTCGGGCGGGACCTTCCACAACGATGTCGTCTGCGTCGGAGCATTGGACACGCTGCTGTTCCACGAACTGGCGTTCGAGGACACGGCGGGGACCAAGGCCGCGATCCGCGCCGCTGCCGAGGGGCTGTTCGAACCGATCTTCATCGAAATCGCCGAGGCCGACCTGCCGCTGGCGGACGCCATCGCATCCTATCTGTTCAACTCGATGCTGATCCAGATTCCGGGCGAGGATCGGCTGACGCTGATCTGTCCGACCGAGACGCGCGACAACGCCCGCGCCCATGCGGTGGCGCAGGGACTGGCGGCATCGAACGGTTCGATCGGTCGCGTCGAATACGTCGATGTGCGCCAGTCGATGCGTAACGGCGGCGGCCCGGCCTGCCTGCGGTTGCGGGTCGTGCTGACCGATGCCGAACTGGGGGCGACCAACCCCGACATGCGGATCACCGAGGGGCTGCATGGGGCGCTGAGCGTCTGGGCGATGAACTGGTATCGCGACCGGCTGACCGCCGCCGATCTGGCGGACCCAGCCCTGCTGGACGAGAGCCGGGGCGCACTGGACGAACTGACCGGCATTCTAGGGCTCGGCTCGGGCTTCTATCCCTTTCAACGAGGCTGATACGCACGATGACAGACCGGACCGCGACAGAGCCAAAGACCGAACCG
>DASVTM010000534.1:0-8675 GCA_036387575.1 Brevundimonas sp. | reverse complement strand
AACCCGGCCTATCCACCAAGGACCCTGCCCCGACGCGACGTCGTGTGGATGGCGCGTATCCTTTGGGTCAGCCAGTAGCCAGCCTTGGGGCCTCGGTGCGTCAGTCTGAACCTGGCGCTCAAGCAGCGGGCGCGTCGCGCGAATACGGCTCAAAAAGAAAGGCCGCCCCTTTCGGAGCGGCCCCTGATCTTGTGTCTGACGAACTCTAGTTCGTGGTGACGTAGCGGGCGTTGACCCAACCGCCGCCGGCGATCTGGACCCATTCGCCCGACGAGCTGACCACGCTGAACGGTTGGCCGGCCTGCAGGGTGCCGCGGGTGCCGTAGTTCGTGCCAGGGCCCGAACGGATGCGCAAGTTCGACGTCGCACGATACTCACCGCGAGCCGAGGCCGAGCGGGCGCGCTGTTGGTTGCAGCCGATGTAGGAACCGGCGGCAGCGCCGGCGCCGGCGCCGACGATGGTGCCTGCGGTGCGCTCGTTACGGGCGAGGTTGTTACCAACGACACCGCCGAGGATGCCGCCGATCACCGCGCCTGCGCGTTGACGACCGCCGGGGGCGTCGCAGCTGGTGATGCCGTTCGATTGGGCGGATGCCGCCATCGGTGCGGCGGTGAGCAGGGCTGCCAAGGCAGCAGCAGTGGCGATCGTGGTGTTCAATGTCTTCGACATGGCTCTCTCCAGTTCATCGAGGTTGGTCGATATCAGGCAGAATGCGCCATCGTACCTGAAGGCTCCCCGAGCGTAGCCGTTATTTTCGGTTCATCTTCCAACGCGACGCGAGGCGATCAGTTTCACGGCCTGGGCGACATCGGTCACGACGAGGTGCTTACGCTTGGGGAACTGGTAATCCATCACCCTCGCCCACAGATGAAGGTAGCGGTCGGCACTGACGAAAGCCGTTGTCGCCACGACGACAGGCCGTGTCGCGGATACGGTCGCGAATACCTCCGCAAGTCGTGCGATCTGCTCGACCGAGGCATCTTCTGGAACCCTCTGGGCGTCAACAATCCAATCCCAGGCCCAGATTTCCGGGTGGTTGCCCAGAATGGTCAACGACTGTTCGAGGGCGTCCCTGGCAGAGTCGGATCGGTTCAGGTCGAGATGGAAGATCCGCTGGTCCTGGTCCATCGTGTGTCGCAAACAGGACGCTCCATATGCTCACGCTTGCATAGTGGAGAGTCGGCGAGAAGTCATCCAAGGTTTGAGATAGCGTCTCAATCTTATCAAACAAGCTGCCCGTTCGCGCCGTCCTCGATCAGCTGGATGGTCTGTGGGAGGCCATAGATGGCCGCGAACGAACCGAAACGGGGACCTTGCGAAGCGCCGAGCAAAACTTCGTACAGAGCGCCGAACCAGCCCCGTAGCGGCTCGAAGCCATGCTCCTTGCCGACCGCGTAAACCTCGCTCTGGATGACTTCGCCGTCGGTGCTGTCAGCCGGTAAGGCTTTGAGACGACCGGCCAGATCAAGCAACGCCGCCTTCTCCTTATCGTCCGGCAGGCGGTACGACTTCGAGGGCTTCACGAAGTCCTCGTAGTAGTTCAGCGCGTGGCCCATCAGCCGGTCGAGCACCGGCTCATTGTCCGGCGTCGCCTCCGGCAGGTATTTGGCGAAATAGGCCCAGAGCTGATCCTTGGTCGAGGCATTGGCCACGCCGACCAGATTGAGCAGCAGCGCGAACGATACCGGCGACACGGTCGACGGCGGCGATCCGGCGTGGATCGCCCAGACGGCGTTGTCGATCTGCTTGGCCGGTTCCTGCGTCTTGTAGGCCTCGATGAAGCTCAGGTAGTCGTCGATGGCGCGCGGGATGACATTGAAGTGCAGCGACTTGGCCGACTTCGGCGACTGGAACATGTACCAGCTCAGGCTCTCCGGCGTGCCGTAGCGCAGCCACTCGTCCATAGTCAGGCCGTTGCCTTTGGACTTGGAGATCTTCTTGCCCTCGATGTCGAGGAAGAGTTCGAAGTTGAAGCCTTCGGGCGGGACACCGCCCAAGGCGCGACAGATCTTGCCGCTCTCGCGCACGCTCTCGATCAGGTCCTTGCCAGACATCTCGTAATCGACGTCAAGCGCGACCCAACGCATGGCCCAGTCGGGCTTCCACTGCAGCTTCACATGGCCGCCGGTGACCGGGACTTCGGTGCGGTTGCCGGGCTCGCCTGCGGAGTCCTCGAAGGTGATCGTGCCTTTCTCGACATTGCGCGCCAGCGTCGGGACCTGCAGCACATGGCCGGTGATCGGGCTAACGGGCAGGAACGGCGAATAGGTCGCGCGGCGCTCCTCGCCCAGCGTCGGCAGCATGATCGCCATCATGGCGTCGAACCGCTCCAGCAGGGTCAGCAACGTCGCGTCGAACCGGCCTGATTTGTAGGTCTGGGTCGAGGACATGAACTCGTAGTCGAAGCCGAAGCCGTCGAGGAAGGCGCGCAGACGGGCGTTGTTGTGCGCGCCAAAGCTCTCATGCGTGCCGAACGGATCGCGGACGCGGGTCAGCGACAGGTGCAGATCCTCGCGCAGCATCTCGGGATTGGGCACGCCCTCGGGCACTTTGCGCAGGCCGTCCATGTCGTCGCTGAAGGCGATCAGACGCGTCGGCCAGTGGTCACCGGTCAGGGCGCGGAAGGCGTTCCTGACCATCGTCGTGCGCGCCACCTCGCCGAACGTGCCCATGTGCGGCAGGCCGGACGGGCCGTAGCCGGTTTCGAGGATCACCGGACGCTGCAGCACCTCGAACGTCGCCAGCGCCTCGTCCGCCTTGCCCGCGTCGATCAACAGCTTGGCTGCAGTTCGCTCGGCGTCGGTCAGCCGCTTTTTCAGAACGTGGGCCAGCAGGTTGCGGGCTTGTTCGAACGGCCAGGACTTGGCCTCGCGGGCGAGAGTTTCGAGGTTCTGGAGCATGGGCGGGGTTTGGCCCGTCAATGCGCCCCGGTCAACGTTTGCGGGGGTGTTAGCGGTTTCGGCCGACGACCCAGGCCACGACGGCGGCCCCTGCAGCCACGATCAGGGCGTCCTCGATCAGGCCGCTTTTGGTCTGGCCGATCTCGGCCATAGCCCGCTTGCGACCCGCGAGACCGAGATAGGCCAGCGGCACGGCAGTCCCGATGGCGAGGGCCGCACCGACCTTTTCACGACCGCGCGGGGCCAGAGCCGCGCCGGCTATCCCTGCGCTCAACACTCGCGCCAGCAGGCCGAGGAAGACGGTGCGGTCGGGCGCAGACTTCATCTTGTCGCCGAACAGTTCACCCACACCCATGGCCAGAGCGCCGTACCTGAACAGCGGGTGATCCAGCAGGACCAGCTTGCCCGGTGTGTCCCTATGCGCCAGCCGCGCGCCGGCGATCGCCGCCATCGGGGTCATGGAACGCGCGCTGGCGACAGCGCCGATGAGGACGGAAGGGAGCAGGCCGGGGTTTGTCATGTCGCTCGAACGCCCATGCCGTGCCGAGGTTCAGCCTCAGCCGTGACGACGAAGAGAGGCAGCGGGTGTGAGGCATGCTTCTGCCTCTGGACAGCTTGACCATACGGCGTCGACCTGCCCAGTGTGGTGAACCTGATGTTGAGCGCTTGTCAGTTCACATGGTGAGGAGAAGCAGTGTGAGTGGCGAAAAATCCAATCGCGTCCTGGCGTTCATCAAGGGCCGCTCAGACCGGAAGCAATACTGGGTTGCGGTCGTGCTGCTAGCTGTCGGCAACATCGTGCTTGCCGGCCTCCAGACACCGGCTCTGATCGTCAGCGCAATATCGATGCCTTTATGGCTGGTAACGCGGGCCGCCGCTTGCACGATTTCGACAGAAGATGGTTCTGGGCCCTAATTCCGTTCGGCTTCGGCTTGGGCTTCGGGTTCGTGCAGGGCTTGTCAGGCAGCGTGCTGGGCGGGGCCATACTTCCCCCTCAGCTAGAGGCGGTTCTTAACATCGCCGTGACACTGATCGTCTTCGTCACCATTGGCAGTGTTCCGGGATCCAGAACCGCAAATCGTTCTGGACTTTCCGCCCCCGTCAACCGCGGCGCCTCCTGACGCCTTGACCCAACCCTGTGTCCGTGGCCTTTGCGCCGCCTGATGAAGACCGCTGATTTCGACTTCCACCTGCCCGAAGACCACATTGCCCTGCGTCCTGCCGAGCCGCGCGATTCCGCCCGGTTGCTGGTGGTGCAGGACGGCGTTCTGGACTACCGCGTCATCCGCGACCTGCCGGCATTCCTGCGCCCCGGCGACGCCTTGGTGTTCAACGACACGCGCGTGATCCCGGCGCGGCTGTCGGGTGTGCGCCAACGGCCCGATCCCGAGAATCCCGGCCAGACCCTGACCGTTGCGGTTGAAGCCACCTTGCACCACCGCGACGCCCCTGATCGCTGGTCCGCCTTCATGAAACCCGGCAAACGCTTGAAAGTCGGGGACCGCATCCGGTTCGATCGTGACATGGACAACGCCTGTATGCTCGGGCAGCTGGACGCCGCCGTCGCCGCCAAGTCCGAGGACGGCCTGATCACCCTCGCGTTCAACCTGGCCGGCCCGGCGTTGGACGACGCCATCCGCGACGTCGGGGTCATGCCCCTGCCCCCCTATATCGCGGCCAAGCGGCCTGAGGACGATCGCGACTTGACCGACTATCAGACGGTCTTCGCCGAGCATGACGGCTCGGTCGCCGCGCCGACGGCGGGGTTGCATTTCACCCCCGCCCTGCTGGAGGCCATCCGCGCCAGAGGCGTCTCGACCCATGCGGTGACGCTGCACGTCGGGGCCGGGACCTTCCTGCCGGTCAAGGCCGACGACACCGCCGACCACAAGATGCACTCAGAGTGGGGTGAGGTGTCGCCCGAGACGGCCGCCGCTCTGAACGCGGTGCATGAGAACGGCGGCCGGGTCGTCTGCGTCGGGACCACATCGCTGAGGCTGCTGGAGTCGGCGACGACGCCGGACGGCGTGGTTCAGCCCTTCCACGGCGACACGGCCATCTTCATCACGCCTGGTTACCGGTTCCGCGCGGTCGATGTGCTGATGACCAATTTCCACCTGCCGAAGTCGACGCTGTTCATGCTGGTGTCGGCGTTTGCGGGACTGGAGACGATGCGGTCGGCGTATGAGCACGCGATCGCGGATGGGTACCGGTTCTACTCGTACGGCGACGGGTCGCTGTTGTTCAGGAGCTAGTTGGACTCCAAAAAAACAGAGTCCAGAGAGTCCATAATTGAAGGTGGCGAGTGAGGAGCGTGGTGCAACTCACTGAATATGAAGCGCCGCCTCAGGGAGCTGGATTGGACTCGGAGTCCAATCCAGTGTGACCGCCTGATTGATTGAGCGCGGATGTCAAAGACCGACCCATGAAGTGGGTGGGGGACGAACCGTATGCAACGGATGATGAGGAATATATTCCTTGACCGGCACTCCAGAGAACGCCGATCATCGTCTTCTCCCTGTGCGCAGCATGGGGAGGTGGCGGCGCCCGCTTCGGCCGCGACGGAGGGGCTCTTGGCCACGCAAGGCACTGTATCGCGAGCACGCGTATCACGGCGGACCCTGACTCCACCCGAAGCCCGGCTTTGGACGCGGCTACGACGTCAGGCGCTCGCAGGATTCAAGTTCCGGCGGCAGCATCCAGTGGGGTGCTACGTCCTCGACTTTTATTGCGCTCAGGCGAAGCTGGCCGTCGAGGTCGACGGGATGAGCCATGATCATCCGGATCGAATGCTGCACGATCAGCGACGTACCGATTGGCTGGCGCGGGAAGGGATCGCTGTTCTGAGAGTCGGCGCCGAGGCTGTTCGCATCAATCTAAGTGAGGTCCTCGAAAGGATCCAGCGGGAGACCCAAGCTCGGGTGCGCGGTTAAGAGCCCCTCCACCACCCGCCAAGCGGCGGGCGGTCCCCCTCCCCACTGCCAAGCGGCGACGGGGAGGAGACGCTTTGCGTCAGCGGCCGATCAGCCCGCGATCTGGGCGAAATCGGCAACGCGGCCCATGACGTCGTGGACCTGACCCAGCAGTTTCAGGCGGTTGGCGCGTTCCTCGGGGACGTCGGAGTTGACCATGACGTCGGTGAAGAAGGCGTCCACCGGGGCGCGCAGGCGGGCGAGCGCGGTCATGGCGGCGGCGAAATCCTCGGTGTCCAGCGCGGCGTCGACGGCGGTCGAGGCGCTGGCGACGGCGAAGGCCAGGGCGGTTTCGGCGTCGGGCTGGTTCGGCAGGCCAGTCTGGACCATGCCCGTCGGGACGTCACCCTTCTTGGCCTCGGCGCGCAGGATGTTGGCGGCGCGCTTGGACCCGGCCAGCAGGTTGGCGCCGTCATCGGTGGCGAGGAAGGCGTCGAGCGCCTCGACGCGGCGGACGATGCGGACGAGGTCGTCATCACCGAGCGCGAACACAGCGTCGACGAGGTCGTGGCGCTTGCCTTGGTCGCGGAGGAGGACTTTGAGGCGGTCGGCGAAGAAGTCCTGAACCTCAAGCTCGAGTGAACCCTCATCGAGTAGGCGATGCCAATGCGGACCAAGCTTGCCGTGGGCCCAATGAACCATACTGACGGCTTCGCGGACTTCCAGACGGACTTCGTTTTCCAGCAAAGTGCGGATCACACCTAACGCCGCACGGCGCAGGGCGAAGGGGTCCTTCGATCCGGTGGGCTTTTCGTCGATGGCGAAGAAGCCGACGAGGGTGTCGAGCTTGTCGGCCAAGGCGACCGCGACGGTGAGCGGGGCGGTCGGGACGGAGTCTGCAGGGCCCTGCGGCTTGTAGTGGTCGCGGACGGCGTCGGCGACAGCCTCGGATTCACCGGCGGCGCGGGCGTAATACCCGCCCATCACCCCTTGCAGTTCGGGGAATTCGCCGACCATGGAGCTGGCGAGGTCGGCCTTGGCGAGGCGGGCGGCGCGTTCGGCTTCGTCGGGATCGGCGCCGATCAGCGGGGCGATCTCGCGGGCAAGGGCGGCGATGCGGTCGACGCGTTCGGCCAATGTGCCGAGCTTGGCGTGGAAGGTGACGCCGGACAGTTTTTCGGACCAGACGTCGAAGCCGGTCTTGAGGTCCTCATCCCAGAAGAAGCGGGCGTCGTTCAGGCGGGCGGACAGGACGCGGCTGTTGCCGGCGGCCAGGGCGACGCCACCGTCGGAGGCCTCGACATTGGCGACGACGACGAAGTTGGGGGCGAGACCGTGTTTCGCCGGATCTCGGACGGCGAAATACTTCTGGTGGACCTTCATCGACAGCCGGACCACCTCGGGCGGCAGGCTGAGGAACTGGGGGTCCATGTCGCCGAGGATCGGCGTCGGCCATTCGGCGAGACCGGCGACCTCGTCCAGCAGACCGTCGTCATCGACCAGCGCGAGGCCCTTGGCGGCGCAGGCGGCGTTGGCGGCTTCGAGGATCTTCAGCTTGCGGTCGGCGACGTCGAGCAGAACGTAGTCGGCCTCCAACTTGCGGCGATAGTCAGCGAAGTCGTTGACGACGATGGGGTGGCCCTTGCCGAGGAAGCGGTGGCCCTCGGTGATCGCGTCGGACTGGATGCCGTCGATCTCGAAGGGGACGACCTTGCCGTCGAACAGGCAGACGATCCGCTTCAGCGGCCGGATCCAGCGCAGCGTGCCAGAGCCCCAGCGCATCGACTTGGGCCAGGGGAAGGCGCGGACGATGGCGTCGACGGTCTCGGGGACGATGTCGGCGGTGGCGCGGCCCGACTGGCTGATGACGGCGAAGAAGACGCCGTCGCGTTCAGTGAGTTGGTCCTTCGTCAGGCCGGTCTTGCGCAGGAAGCCTTCCAGCGCCTGTTCGGGGGCGTTGGCGCGCGGACCCTTGAGCTCTTCCGAGCGATCGGGCGTGGCGGACGGCAGGCCGTCGATCACCAGCGTCAAACGACGCGGTCCAGCGAACACGTTCAGCGCATCCCACGTCAGGCCGGTAGTCTTCAGCCGTTCGGAGACCATGCGCTCAAGATCACGCGCGGCGCCCTGCTGCATCCGCGCAGGGATTTCTTCGGAGAAGAGTTCGAGGAGAAGTTGGGGCATCAGGCGGTTTTCCGCTCTTGTTCGACATAAGCGAGGGCACAGGCCTTACACAGGTCTCGTATCCGGCCGATGTAACTCTGGCGTTCGGCGACGGCGATGGCGCCGCGGGCGTCCATCAGGTTGAAGAGGTGCGAGGCTTTGAGGACCTGGTCGTAGGCGGGCAGGACAAGGTGTTGGCCTTGGGGGCCGGTCATGGCGAGGAGGCGCGTGGATTCCGCCTCCATGTCCTCGAAGCGGCGCTTCAGGCCTTCGACGTCATAGCCGTGGAAGTTCGCCTCGGATTGCTGGCGTTCGTTCTCGAGGAAGACGTCGCCGTAGCTCAGGCCATGATTGTTGAACCTGAGGTCATAGACGTTGTCGACGCCCTGAACGTACATGGCCAGACGCTCGAGCCCGTAGGTCAGTTCGCCGGAGACGACGTCGACCTCGATGCCGCCGACGCCCTGGAAATAGGTGAACTGGGTCACCTCCATGCCGTCGCACCAGACTTCCCAGCCGAGGCCCCAGGCGCCGACCGTGGGGTTCTCCCAGTCGTCCTCAACGAAGCGGATGTCGTGCAATTTCGGGTCGATGCCGATGGCCGCCAGCGAGCCGAGATAGAGCTCCTGAAGGTTGTCGGGGTTCGGCTTCAGGATCACCTGAAATTGGTAATAGTGTTGGAGGCGGTTGGGATTTTCG
>DASVTM010000533.1:0-5406 GCA_036387575.1 Brevundimonas sp. | reverse complement strand
GCGGTGGAGGGGGCGCGGGCGTCACGGCGTCCGGCGCGGGAGGAACCGCCGGAGCCGGTCTCGTCCGCCTGACGGCCATTGGCTGACACCATGACCCTCGCACCACTGATATCCGGATCTACGGCGCTTGCCTCGATGACGCTGGCCTCGCCCCGGACCGAAGAAATCATCGACTTCGAACTCCTTGATCTCGAAACCTGGGAGGCGCCCCGCAGGCTCTCCCACGATGATCGCCTGGATCACACCGGCGGCCATGGCCGCCGCCAGCCAAGGACCGAACCTGAACAGGACGACGACCAATGACTGAACCCATTGCCCCCCTCATCCCGACACCCACTCCATCTCCCCTGGCTGAAGGGCGCTGGCTTTGGCGACGGATTTACGTCTTCAGCATCAGCCTGGGGCTGTGGAAACTGCTGGCCGACGTTGTGCGCACGGCGACGCCAGAGGCATTGCCGCACATTTCGGATGGGCTGATCGCACTCCTGGCGCTCTTGCTGCTCCTTTATCTCGTCGCACCAACCGCGCAGCAACTGGTCGCGCTGATGGCTGAGATGAAGCTTCGTCTCGGCGGCATAGCCAGTGGCCTCAAGGTGGATCGATGAGTTACTCCCTTTCCCGGCGTTCCCGCGACCGGATGAAGGGCGTCCATCCGGCGCTGGTTGCGGTGATCGAGGCTGCGATCGAGCGCAGCCCCGTCGATTTCTCGTTACCGAGGGCCTGCGATCCACGGCCCGACAGGCTGCTCTGGTCAAGGCGGGCGCCAGCCGCACCCTGAAATCGCGCCACATCACCGGCCATGCAGTCGATCTCGCCGCCTTGGTAGAGGGCCAGATCCGCTGGGACTAGCCCCTGTATCCGCGCATCGCCGAGGCGGTAAAGGCAGCTGCTATCGAGTTGAGGACGCCTTTGGTCTGGGGCGGCGACTGGGCTTCCTTGCGGGACGGTCCGCATTTCGAGCTGGATCGAGGCTTCTATCCCTGAGGCGGCGGCCACGTGGGCCGTATCTGGCGGTAGGCTCTTGGGGCAGACGGTTCGTCCTTCCGGGCGCCCGGCAGGCTCTGCCGGGCGCCCGGCAGCTTCTGCAGGGGGAACCGGCGCTACCCGGCAGGGCTTGCCGGGCGGGGAGCATGGTTAAGCTAAAGTACCGTAGAAAAAACAATGGTCGCGGGGTTTGGCATGCCTTCTCGACCTCACCCGGCGTGTTGGCGCAGCCCTTGCTCTTGGTCTCTCGAGCAAAATGCTCCCGACGGCTAAAATGGCGGTCGGACACCTTGAAACAAGGCTATTCGTCATGGCGCTGAACAGCGTAAACACGAACTCGGGCGCCCTCGTCGCCCTTCAGAACCTCAATGCCACGAACAAGGAACTGGACACTGTCCAGAGCCGGATCAACACGGGCAAGAAGGTCAACTCCGCAAAAGACAACGGCGCTATCTGGGCTATCGCTCAGGGCCAGCGTTCGGAAATCTCGGCACTGGGCGCCGTCAAGGACAGCCTGGCCCGTGGTTCGTCTGCCGTGGACGTCAGCCTGGCCGCCGGCGAGTCGGTTTCCGACCTGCTGACCCAACTGAAAGAAAAAGCCCTGGCCGCGACTGACAAGTCGCTGACTACGTCTGCCCGCAAGGCCCTGAACGAGGACTTCAAGGCCGTTCGCGATCAGATCACGACCGTCGTTTCGAACGCCAAGTTCAACGGCGTGAACCTGCTGGATAACTCGACCGGCACGGCTGGCTACAAGGCTCTGTCCAACACCACGGGTTCAACCCTCAAGGTTGCCGGCGAGAACCTTTCGCTCGGCGGCGCCAACGTCGACGTTACGGCGGCGATGACCATCGGCACCTCCACGCTCGCCGCCACGGCTCTGACCGCCGTGAACACCTCGATCGACAAGGTCTCGGCCTCCCTGGCTCGCCTGGGCACCGGCTCCAAGTCGCTGGAAACCCACGCGACGTTCGTCGGCAAGCTGTCGGACGCGCTGGAATCGGGCGTGGGCAACCTTGTCGACGCCGACCTCGCCAAGGAAAGCGCCCGACTGCAGTCGCTGCAAACCAAGCAACAGCTCGGTGTGCAGGCTCTGTCGATCGCCAACCAGTCGACGTCGGTCCTGTTGGGCCTGTTCCGCTAAGACACTCGGAAGGGCGGGGCTTCGGTCCCGCCCGACCTTTCCGATCGTCCTTTTTAGGGAAGCCGAATCTGGGTTTCGGCTTGGGGAGTCATGGAAACACATGTCAAGTTGAGTATCGTCGCGCCC
Source organism: Brevundimonas sp. (assembly GCA_036387575.1). Taxonomy (GTDB): domain Bacteria; phylum Pseudomonadota; class Alphaproteobacteria; order Caulobacterales; family Caulobacteraceae; genus Brevundimonas. The sequence continues at coordinate 3,152 of DASVTM010000533.1, read as the reverse complement.
GTTCCGCCCGTCGCACCTGCGATCACCGGAGACGAGCAGTCCGCCCCCAGGGCGTCCAGCGACGCTGAACCAGCCCCACAGTATCGGCTGGTGATCGAGGAAGGCCCTACCTCCGGGTCGTTCATCTACAAGACCCTAGACCGCGCCACCGGAGAGGTCGTCCGCCAGTTCCCTCGCGAACAGGTGCTGCGTCTGGCGGAAGCCCGGAGATACGACGCGGGATCGGTGATCGACACCAACGCCTGAGTCCTGGTCGGTTCTTTCCGGGAGAGGCCAAGAAACCACAACCGCCGCGCAGGGATCCTCCCGCGTGGTTAATCGGCGTGGTTATCGGCCGTTAACCATACGCTCACTTGTTAACCATAGCCTGTCGGAACATTTCCGGGGCTTTCAAAACGATGAGCAACAGCGTCCTAACCAATTCTGCAGCCGCGATCGCGCTCCAGAACCTCAGCGCTACGAACTCCAAACTGACGACTACGCAGGGCCGTATCAGCACCGGTCTGAAGGTGCAGGGCGCCAAAGACAACGCAGCCATATGGGCCATCGCCCAGAAGCAGCGTGCGGATGTCGGCTCTCTCTCAGCCGTCAAGTCGAGCCTCGATCGCGCGACATCCATCGCCGACGTCGCGCTTTCGGCTGGCGAAACCGTGTCGGACCTGTTGAACCAGCTTCGAGAAAAGGTCGTGGCGGCCAAGGATTCGTCGCTTAAGACCCAGTCGCGTCAGCTGCTGGATGGCGACTTCAAGGCTCTGCTAAAGGCCATCAGCTCGGCGGTCGAGAACGCCAGCTTTGACGGCGGAAACATTCTTAACGGGTCTCAGCCGACCGGCCTGAAATTCCTCGCCAACGCTGATGCCAGCGCCTTTGTTACCCTGTCGGGCAAAAACCTCAGCCTGTCCGGATCGATCCTGAGCCTTGGGCTCAGCGACAGCCTGCTGACGTTCACATCCGCCGGCACCGCCCTGACCAAGCTCGACAGCTCGATCACCGCCGTGAACGCCGCTCTCGGCGCGATCGGGGCTCAAGCCAAGCAAATCCAGGCGCACAACACGTTTGTGAGCAAGCTCAGCGATACGCTGGAGTCGGGTATCGGCAACCTCGTCGACGCGGATTTAGCCAAGGAAAGCGCTCGCCTCCAGGCTCTGCAGGTTCAGCAGCAGCTGGGCGCCCAGTCGCTATCGATCGCCAACCAGTCGCCACAGGTCATACTGTCGCTGTTCCAGTAGGACCGGGCTGAACGCGGGCTCAGCGCCTCGGCTGTGAGCCGCCTATCGACACCGGACCGGGACGGCGGCGTGTCGCATGGGCGCGGTCGCCGAACCCGTAAAGGGCGAGAAGGGACTGAACCACGGACGGAAAGCTCATCGCGACGCTCCAGAAGATTGAGAGCCTGGGGGCCGATGTCGCTTGCGCTCGTCTGACCCAACTCTCCTGCGGCCGATCAACGTGCGATTTTCGGAGTGGTTCCGGATTCTGTTAATGGTCCGTTGCCTCTCACCAGCCATACTGTGGCACGGAGGCTTCAGTGACGTCGATCAACAACGGCTATCTTCTGGGTTTGTACGGCGGGAGTTATGATCCCTCGGCCGGCAGCGCCCTGACGGCCGCGATCACCAAAAAAGCCCAACCGACCGCGCCGTGGGCCACCGGCGTCAAGGCCACCGATCCGTCGGCCCTGATCCGCGCGGCGCTCGCCGGCCGCAACATCATCAACGAAAACGCGGCGCAACTCGACGTCAAAGGGGCCTCGGCCGACTACAAAAAACTGTTCGCAATGTACCAGGGTCTGGAGACCCTGAGCGCCTTGACCAACCGGTCTTCGACGAGCGGGCTCACCGCGACCGAGACGACCCAGCTGCAGAAACGGTTCGCCGAAGGTCTTGCCGAACTCACCGCCTATGTAACCAAGGCCGACTTTGACGGCGTGCGGGTAGTGCAGGGCACATCGACCTCGATCAGCAAGACGACGGCCGCCGTTCCCCGCGACAGCGCCGTCTCGATCACCGGCCCCGTGCACGAAGGTTCGCTGGACACGCCGGTTACCGCCTTTCAGGGCGACACGAAGTTCAACATCACCATCAAGGTCCCGGTCGGCTTGTCGACGAACACCACCTCGGTTCCGATCGATCTGTCGGGCATGGGATCAACGCCCAGGACGATGGATAACGTCTTGGGCTATATCAACAAACAGCTTGAAACTGCCGGGTTCCAGACCCGCATCGGCCGCCAGCAGATCAAGGAAGAGCCCAGGACCGTCCAGGTCAACGGCAAGGCCGTGACCTTGCCTGCGGGCCCTGACAAATGGGCCTTGGCCATCCGCGGAGCCTCCACCGAAACCGTCGGCTTCAACGCGGCCGCGACTTCGGATGCCGTCTATGTCTTACAGACTGCCGGTAACGCCGCCCAAACTACGAAGACGACGGTCAACGGGGTGACGACGACCAAGACGACGGCGGCGTCCACCCTGACCAACCAGATCTTGAAATTCCAGGCTGACGGCGGCGCTGCGGCTGCGCCGACGGCAGGCAATATCGGCGAGACCCAATGGGTCGATGGACGGCTATCGCAGGAAACCTTGCCCGCTGGAGTCCAGACGGTACGGGCTAGCGCGGTCGGTCCTGATGGGTCACTCTGGATCGTTGCCGACGTCAGCTCCGGTCCCGACACGCAGCCGATCAAGGGCGTTCAGGACGTCGCCCTGATGAAGTACGACAGCGCTGGTCGGCTGGTCGCGACACGCACGCTCGGAGCCGCCTCGACGGCTAGCGGATACGCCCTCGCCATCGACCCGAACGGCAACGTCGCGGTCGCGGGCTCAGTCACGGGCGCGTTGGCGACGTCCACTACTGATGCGGGCAAGACCGGCGAGGTGGCCGGCGTCGCCGACAGTTTCGTCACCGTCTTCGACAAGGACGGTACGGAGCAATGGACCCAGCGGCGCGGCGCTCGTGCGGCGGATGAGGCTACGACGGTAAGCTTTGGAGCAAACGGCGCCGTCTACGTCGGCGGCCGATCGAAATCGGCCATGCCCGGCAGCACGACGACCGGCGGTTGGGACGGCTATGTTCAGACGTTCAAGGCGGGCGAGGCTTATCCAACAGCCGGGATCGTAGCCAAAGCCCTCGGCGGGACCCAGTTCGGCACTTCGA
>DASVTM010000532.1:0-7920 GCA_036387575.1 Brevundimonas sp. | reverse complement strand
GCCTTGGGCAGCGCGGCAGCGTGGACGGTGCTGCTGCTGTGGTGGATCGGATTTCTGGCCATCTCGCCGATGAGGCCCGAGGATCTGGCCGGCCGCGCGATGGCGGACGGCGTCGATTATGGCGCGATCCTGAGCCAGGTTCTGGCGATCCTTTACTGGCCGGGAGTGATCTATGCCGGTTGCCGGATCCTGTTCGACCTGATCCGGGCGGCCCACCCTGCTCACGTGCGGCTGACGGCGTCGGGGGATCTGGCGTTCGGCGCTGCACAGCTCGGGTTGTACTTCTGGCTATGGACCGCATCGCCGCTGTCGCCGGTGATCCATGTCGATACGCTGCAGGCGTTCGTCGATCGGGTTCGGGCCATGTTCGAAAGCGGCGATTGGACGCTCTCGACCATCCTGATGGCCGGCGTCGTCTTCGGCATCGTCCAGACGCTGTTCAAGATGTCGGGCGCCCTCTGGCGGCTGATCACCGGGCGGCTGATGCCCTACGACAAGCGCGCACAGGGAGCCGTGGCCGCCTGACACTTCCACGCCGATGTCCGAAAACCGCGAGACATGGGGGGCGTCAGCCCTCATGTTGGCCGCATGGAAACGGATCGCACCGCGCTGGATCAGGAGGCCTGTTACCGCGCGGTGCTGACGCGGGACGTGCGCTTCGATGGACGGTTCTTCGGCGGTGTGACCTCCACCGGCATCTACTGCCGTCCGGTCTGCCCGGCGCGGACGCCCAGGCGCGAGAACATGATCTTCTATCCTACGGCGGCGGCGGCCGAGGAGGCGGGCTTTCGCGCCTGCCTGCGCTGTCGGCCCGAGACGGCCCCGGACATGGGCGCCTGGCGAGGGACCTCGAACACCGTCAGCCGGGCTCTGAGCCTGATCGAGGCCGGGGCGCTGGATGAAGCCGATGTGGAGACGCTGGCCGGGCGCCTGGGCGTCGGCGAGCGGCAACTGCGGCGACTGTTCCGCCAGCATCTGGGCGCGGCGCCGGTCAGCGTGGCCCAGACCCGGCGCGTGCTGCTGGCCAAGGCGCTGATCCACGAGACCGACCTGACCATGGCCGAGGTGGCGCTGGCCTCGGGGTTCGGCAGCGTGCGGCGCTTCAACGAGACCTTTCAGTCCCTCTATGGACGCCCGCCCTCGGCGCTGCGCCGCCGCAAGGAGCGTGTCAGCGACGGCGGTGTGCGACTGAGCCTGCCGTATCGGCCGCCGTATGACTGGGACGCAATGCTGGCGGCGCTGGCGGCGCGCGGGGATGCGGTCGAAGGCCGGATGTGGTCGAGGACGCTGGATATGTCGCTGGACGGCGCCGAAGGTCGGGTCTGCGTGACGTGCGATGGCGCGGGGCGGGTCGAAGACCGTGTTCAGGTCCGGGTGGAGACGTCCGATCTGCGTGTCCTGCCCGGGGTGTTGGCGCGCGTGAGGCGGGTGTTCGATCTGTCAGCAGATCCGGACGCCATCGCCCGCGATCTCTCGGTGGATGCCGCGCTTCATGACAGTCTCAGGGCGCGACCCGGACTGCGGCTGCCGGGCGACTGGGTCGATAGCGGGGTCGAGCCGCCAAATGATCGGTTACCCGAGGATTTCGACGCTCGGCTGATCGGCCGGACTGAGATGTGGCGGCCCTGGCGGGCCTATGGCGCGCTGCACCTGCTGACAGCAGAAGGCGCGAAGCTGATGGAGGTTTATGATGGCAGGCAAGACGATGACGCGCGCGCGGCCTGAAACCGTGATGCTGACGTTAGACCGGATCGAGACTCCGGTCGGAACGGTGCTGCTGGTGGTCGATGCCGAAGGCGCGGTGCGGGCGCTCGACTTCGCCGGTTATGAAGACCGGATGATGCGGCTGCTGCGCAGGCACTACGGTGATGCTCCGTTGACGGACGGTCGTGCGCCGGAGCCCGTGCGCGAGGCTGTCGCCGCCTATTTCGCAGGCGATATCGCGGCGCTTGACGGCCTGACGGTCAGGACAGGCGGGACTGAATTTCAGCGGGCGGTGTGGGCGGCGCTACGCGATATCCCCGCAGGACAGACCCGCACCTATGGACAATTGGCGACGGCGATCGGCAGGCCGAAAGCGGTGCGGGCGGCTGGGCTGGCTAACGGGCAGAACCCCGTCGCGGTGATCGTGCCATGTCATCGGGTGATCGGAGCGAACGGCACGCTCACCGGGTTCGCAGGCGGTCTGGAACGCAAGCAGTGGTTGCTGGATCACGAAGCACGACCGGCAAAGAAACGACCATTTAAGGTGTCGCTTCATAGCGCAAGCGTCGGGGATGGCTTCTCGGCAAACGCCGGCTGACGACGGCTCCATCGCGCGCGACATCGCGGCGGTGTCGGCAATCGACGCGGTCAGCCAGATTCTCGACGTCGTCTGCCGCATTACCGGCATGGGGTTCGCCGCTGTCGCGCGGGTGACCGACACTCACTGACGGCCTGCGCGGTGCTGGACAACATCGGTTTCGGTCTTCCGGTCGGAGGCGAGTTGCCGCTTGAAACCACGCTCTGCGATGACATCCGGGGCCACCGACAATCGGTCGTATTCGACCATGCGCAAACTGACCCCGCCTATCGCGATCACCACACGCCCAGAACTTACGGTTTGTGATGCCGGTCAGGGCGACGATCGAGGATTCACTTCGCGGTTAGACACTGCGACTGCTCCCCCTCGCCAGAGGATGCGGTTTGAGCTTATCGTCTGATCGGCCGAATTCTGTTTGGGGAGCGTTGCAATGGGCGGTTTTCTGGTCTGCGTGCGCTGTTGGCGGTCATGGTGGTCGGGGTCATCTGCGCGCCGTCATTGGCGGCGGCTCAGGATGACGACGACTGGGAGTTTGGCGAGGATGCCGCGCGCCAACTGACCGTTGCGACCGTGCGGTATGACGGCGGCAAGGCTGTCGTCGTCCAGTGCGAGAAGGCTCAGCTTAAGGTCGTGATCGTGGGTTTGCCGGCGACGATAACCGTTACGCGCTATCTCAATGTGACCCGAGCCGACGGTCGAAGTGATCGTCAAGGTTGGTTTGCGGCTTCCGGCCAGACGGTTTTCACCAGCACGGTAGCGGGACGGGACGCGCGGTTCCTGCGTGGCGGCGGCGTGTTCGATCTGCGGTCAGCCGCTAGCGACGCGGCGCCTGTGCACGCGACATTCGATCTGCCGCCTCAGAACGCCAATCTCGATCGGGTGCTGACGGCCTGTGGCTATGCGGCGACGGACGAGCGCGACTTGCTTCAGCGGGCCGATGAAGACCTGAAAACCGAATTTCAGGCCGAGCATGAGCATGATAAACCTGGGGTGCAGCAGAGAAGCCGGAGCATCAGCGGGGCCCGACCCCGGCCAGCGGCGCCTTCGACGCCGCCGCTTCCCAGGCCGGCGGATGTGAGCTGTATTGTGCGTAATGCCGTCTATGAAGACTGTCGGATGGAGCATTCCATAGCGGCTACCTCTCGAGATGGAGCCGCTTGGTTAGGACGTTTGAACGGCACGAAGCTCGAACCCGTCAGCGCTGCGGCCAATGAAGGTCGAGTAGTCTATCCGGGGTCGGTCAGTGGCCTCGTAACCGTTGTCGACTATATCGCGACTATTCCGGGTTAAACGCCGTCGAGGAACAGGCGGCTGGCGGGATTGTCGGTCTCGTCGATGTACGGATAGCCGAGGTCGATGAGGGCGGCGGTCAGGGCTTCGCGCTCGCCCGGCTGGACCGAGATGCCTGCCAGAACCCGACCGACGTCGTCGCCGTGGTTGCGGTAGTGGAACAGGGTCAGGGCCCAGGCGGGTTGCAGGCTGTTGAGGAAGCGCAGGAAGGCGCCGGGGCGTTCGGGGAACTGGAAGCGCAGGATCCGCTCGTCGCCGAGACCCGAGGCGCGGCCACCGACCATGTAGCGGACGTGCAGCTTGGCGGTTTCGTTGTCGCTCATATCCTCGACCGAATAGCCGTCGGCGTGCAGGCCGGAGATCAGCTCTTCCTTCTCGGCCGGACCATGCTTGATGGCCACGCCGACGAAGAAATGAGCCGCGCCGGTGGCTGACCAGCGATAGTTGAACTCGGTGACCGAGCGGCCGTCGAGCGAGCGCAGGAAGCGTTTGTAGGCGTCGCGGTCGTCGGGCAGGGCGACGGCCAGTAAGGCCTCGCCGCCCTCGCCGATCTCGGCCCGTTCGGCGACGTGGCGCAGGCGGTCGAAGTTCAGATTGGCGCCCGAGTTGATGGCGACCAGCGCTCCGGACCCGGGATTGGCGGCGGACCAGGCCTTCATGCCTGCAAGCGCCAGCGCTCCGGCGGGTTCGGCCACGGCGCGAACGTCGTCGAAGATGTCCTTCACCGCCGCGCAGATGGCGTCGGTATCCACGAGCACGATGTCGTCGAGCAGTTCGTTGCACAGGCGGAAGGTGTGGTCGCCCGCACGGCGCACCGCGACCCCGTCGGCGAACAGACCGACCTGATCCAGCGTCACGACATGGCCTGCGTCGATGGATGCTTTCATCGTCGGGGCGTCGACAGGTTCGACGCCGATGATCTTCGTTTCAGGGCGCAGGAAACGCACGATGGTCGCGACCCCGGCGGCCAGACCGCCGCCGCCGATGGGCACGAAGATGGCCTCGATGGGGTCCGGGTGCTGGCGCAGGATTTCCAGCCCGATGGTGCCCTGACCGGCGATGACGTCGGGGTCGTCGAACGGGTGGACGAAGGTCGCGCCGGTGCGGGCCTCGATCTCTCGCGCATGGGCATAGGCGTCGTCGAAGCCGTCGCCGTGCAGGATGACGTCGCCGCCGCGCGCGCGGACGGCGGCGACCTTGATGCCCGGGGTGGTCACCGGCATGACGATGGTCGCCTTGGCGTTGCGCGTCGCGGCGGCCATGGCCACGCCCTGAGCATGATTGCCGGCGGAGGCGCAGATGACCCCGCGCGCCAGTTCGGCCTCGGTCATGTTGGCGATGCGGTTGTAGGCGCCCCGGATCTTGAACGAGAACACCGGCTGCAAGTCTTCGCGCTTGAGCCATGTGGGGCGCCCAAGGCGGTGCGACAGGCGGGCGAGGGCATCCAGCGACGTTTCCTCGGCCACGTCATAGACGCGAGCGGTCAGGATGCGGCGGATGGTGTCTTGCACGAACGTCTCGGAAAAGTGGCGTAGGGAGAAAGGGAGTTGTCGCTTATGCCGCTAAACACACGCGGTCGAGCATTTAATGTGCAGGCTGCGGAGTCTTGACGCGTGTAACCCATAGGTGATATGTAACCCGAGGGTGACTTTGGGAGGATTGGGTGGACGATACGGAACTTGAGCGACTGCAAGGCGCGGAAAACAAGCGTTGGCGACGCCATTTCATCGCGGTCTCGGCCTTCGCCTTGGGGATGGTGCTCGCAGGGATCGGGTTCTCTCTGGGGGACGCCGACGGAGGGGAGCCCTATCGTCCCTTTCTGTCTTTTCTGATCGGGCTGGGGGTTTTCGCCGTGCTCGGTGGTCTCGTCGCTATGATGTTTTTCAGGCCGAATGACGAAACCGAAAGATTGAGAGCGGCGGGCAGTCCGCGTGATCGGCTTCAGAGTCAGCGGGCCGAACAGATACTCATTATGCCGGCAACGAGCCTGTATCTGACCTTCAAGGGCGCTCAAGGCGCGTGGAGCATTTTGGGCGGTCGGGGTGAGGGCTATGACTGGGCGTTTGCGTTTCTGGGGCCGCTAATGTCGGTCACCGTGCTGGTAATGGTCGCGGGTCTCGATAATCCGGGCGACCGGCGCATGAAGAGGCTTCTCGACGACGAACTCGTCAGGTCGTTCAGGCACAGGTCTCTAACGGTGGGTTTCACGGTCTTGCTCGTCGGCTTCCTGGGGGCGTTCGCCGCCGCCCTTTGGCGGCCAGCCGTGGGGATCACGGCCATGCCCCTGGTGCTGGCAGTGGCCGCTGGAGCCGCCGCGATCCGGTTCGCTTGGCTGGACCACAAAGCCGACCCCCATGGCTGAGCCGCGACTGGAGGTGCGGCTTAACGCGGCGCGAACCGAGGCGGGACTGACCCAGGCGGACTTGGCTGAGAGGGCAGGCGTGTCGCGCAAAACCGTCAACACCGTGGAAAACGGCGTCTTCACTCCCTCCGTGCTGGTCGCGCTATCTCTGGCGCGGGCGCTGGACACCACGGTCGAAGCCCTGTTCACTTTGGCTCCGGAGCAGCAGATCTGGCGAGGAGGCTAGTAGATCTGCCCTTGCGTTCACCACCGGCGCGACTACATTACACCCACTTATGCTAATATTGAGCATAAGTCGAGAGGCGGCCGAGTTCGCCGGAGGAATGTCAGATGGCTGACGGAATGTTCGGCTTATCCGAACGCACGGCGCGCGAAACGGCTCCGGTGTGGGAGAAGGTCAAGGACCATGTCACGCCCATCGAATGGCCGGCGCAGGCGGAGCTGATCGTCGAGATCAACCGGCTGAAGAAGGAACGCGACGCCGTCATTCTGGCCCACAACTATATGACGCCGGAGATCTTCCACGGCGTGGGCGACTATGTCGGCGACAGCCTCGGGCTGGCCAAGGAAGCCGCGCGGTCGAATGCCAAGGTCATCGTCCAGGCGGGCGTGCACTTCATGGCCGAGACGTCCAAGATCCTGAGCCCGGACAAGACCATCCTGATCCCCGACCTGAAGGCCGGCTGTTCGCTGGCCGAGGCCATTACGGGCGCCGACGTGCGGCTGATCAAGCAGCGCTATCCGGGTCTGCCGGTGGTCACCTATGTGAACACGACCGCCGACGTGAAGGCCGAGACCGACATCTGCTGCACCAGCGCCAACGCCGTTCAGGTGGTGGAATGGGCGGCGAAGGAATGGGGCGTCGACCGGGTCATCCTGATCCCCGACGAGTTCCTGGCGCGCAACGTCGCGGCCCAGACCAACATCGGCATCATCGCCTGGAAAGGCCGCTGCATCGTGCATGAGCGCTTCACCGGGGCCGACATCGCCGAGATGCGCGCCGCCTATCCGGGCGCGGAGATCCTCGCCCACCCCGAATGCCCCGAGGACGTGCTCGCGGCCGCCGACTTCGCTGGATCGACGGCGGCGATGACCGACTACGTCATGGCCAAAAAGCCCAAACAGGTTGTGCTGATCACCGAATGCTCGATGGCCTCGAACATCAAGGGCGACGTGCCCGAGGTGAACTTCATCGGCCCGTGCAACATGTGCCCCTATATGAAGCGGATCACGCTGGAGAACATCCGCGACTGCCTGTTGAACATGGAGTTCGAGGTCACGGTGCCCGAGGAAATGATCGCGCGAGGGGCCTTGGCCGTGCAGCGGATGATCGACCTGCCGCCGCCCGCCATTCCGGCACGATATGACATGATCAAGGCCCGACACCACGTCGCGGTGGAGCTGATCTGATGACGGATGAAACCCGGCCGCGTGGCCCTTGGGATGTCGATCCGGCGAAGGAAGCCCTAGCGGTCGGCGGTCCCACCAGCCGCGAATACAGGCTGGGACGGATCGGGGTGCGGCTGGAAAAGCCGGCTCGAGGTGCGGTGACCGAGGACGCGGTCCACAAGGGTCAGCATCCGGCATGGGCGTTGATCTCGACCGCGCTGCTGGGTGGCTTCATCTGGTTTGTCAGCGGGAGCTGGGTCGTGGCGGTCGCTGCGATCTTCGGCCTGTTCGTGCATGAGTACGGCCACGTTCTGGCGATGAACCGGCTCGGGATGGGGCCGGCAAGGATCTATATCGTGCCGTTCCTTGGCGGGATGGCGCGGAGCCAGAGGCTGCCGGAAAGCGAATGGCACGGCGTGCTGGTCTCTTTGGCGGGGCCGTTGTTCGGGATTCTGGCGACCCTGCCGTTCTTCGCAGGCTGGGCTCTGACCGGGCAACAGGCATGGCTCGTCGGGGCCTTTGCAATTTCCATGATCAATCTGGTCAATCTCGCGCCTGCGCCACCGTTGGACGGGTC
>DASVTM010000531.1:0-4626 GCA_036387575.1 Brevundimonas sp. | reverse complement strand
ATGACATCCCAGTCCCCGGTCTTCGCAGCCTCTACGCCTTCCGCCCCATCAGCAGCGGTTTCGCAAACGAAGCCTTGGCTGCCGAGAACGGTGACGACGAGTCTGCGGTTCGCCGCATTGTCATCTACATACAAAACCCGTGTAGCCCTCTCCTCTGCCGCCGATGGCGACCTCGGGGTAGTCGGCACAGTGACCGATACGGGGGGCGCCGTCGTCCCATCCGCAATCCGGATCATTTCATTGACCACGGTCGCGAGCCGTCGGGCGCCCTCCAGAATGCTATGGGCCTGTTCGACATGCTCCTCGGCCAGTTGCGCGCGGGAGAGCAGGTCAGCAAACCCGATCACGGCGTTCAATGGCGTGCGCAACTCATGCGACATTTCGGTGAGAAAGCTCTGCCGGGCCTCCGATTCCGCAGTCTTCCGCTCGGCCAAGGCTCGGGCGGTCTGCGCCTCGACGGTATCGGTGATGTCGTGCTCGTTGAGCAGGAGGGTTGCAGAGCCGGTGACCGGATCCAGTCCGGAGCGAGCGTCGAGATGATGCCAGCGGACCCCGCTCTCGGTGGTTACCTGACAGATATCGGTCGCGGTCTCGCCTGACATCGCCAAAGATAGCAGCTGGGCAGCCCGTTCTGGTTCGACGAAGCGCGACGCCAGTGGCAGGTCGGACCGGCCATAGGCCGCGAAAGCGGCCGGGTTGGCGAACAGGGGGCGGCCTTCCTGATCGAAAAGACTGATCGCCGTGGACGTGTGACGTAACGCCTCGAGCGCTCTACGCTCCTCAGCCTCGGCGTCTACAGGCGCCGCCTCGAACAGCAGTGCTGCAGACGTGGAGTCTGGCAGTGAGTAGGTCGAGATAACCGCCTGGACGGTGACCGGTTGTCCGTTCGGATAAAAGGTCCAGCGCTCGCTGACCTCCTCGCCGCCGGCTGTCGCCCAAGCCAGTCGCTGGGTCCGGGTTCGAACGGCAGGGGACAGGATTGAGAAGTCGCGAGCGAGGAGTTCCTCCAGAGACGCAGCACCCCACAGAGCGAGCGCTGCGTCGTTCGCATAGAGGCCGCGAAGGGCGACAGGATCAAACAGCCAGACCGGACGACGGAGGTCGTTCCAGGCGGCCCAAGGTTCTCGGATGGCGCGGATGCTAGGCTTCACGAATCGATCGTGCCATCGCGCAACTTAAGACGCGACTAAGAGCGCCAGCTTTGCTGCGCCCGGACTGTCAAGGGGATCAAACCCCTATTCGCCGTTTCAAGCCGCCAAGCCGGTCGCATGGCCCGCTACTCGCCTCAAACCGCGACCATCCGACAGGCTGCTTGCAGATCCGATCACCTCACGAGCAGGCGCGATCCGTAATACCCCGCAACCGCCGCGAAAACGCTCATGACCGTGCCCCAGGCCATGTCGGCGAGCGTGATGGTGGTGCTCCAGCGCGCCAGCGTCGCCTGATTGGTGAGGTCGTAGGTCGCATAGGCGACGAAACCGAAGACCGCCGCGTTCACCACCGCCTTGCCGACCGAAAGCTGCTGCAGCGCCGGTTGAGTGGCGAGGAAGGTCAAACCGGCCAGATAGATGAAATAGAAGGCGATCGCGGCCGGGATGTTCACCGACTTGGCCATGAAGTCGCCGAGCACCGGGCGATACAGCTTGTCGCCCATCATGGTCAGCCAGACACCATCCATGATCGCGACGACGAGTGCGGAACAGCCGTAGGCGGCGATGAATTTCATCATGCTCAAGCCCTCTTCAGGCGGTAGTGGCTGACGCCCCAAACCGAGCCATCGCTGTCACCGAACAACCCTGCGGTGGCCATGAAGAACCGGCGCCAGCGACGCATCCAAAGCGGGGCGTTCTCAAGGCCGTATACCTCGACCATCAGGCCACGGATCTCCGCTTCGTGCTTGTCAAAATTGTCGAGCCAGTCGTCGGCGGTGCGCTGATAATGCGTCCCGCTCCAGCGCCATTCGTCCTCGACGGTGAGCAGGTCGCCATACTGTTTCATCAGGCCATGGCTCGGCATCACGCCGCCGGTGAAGAAATGCTGGGCGATGAAGTCGCTCTGGTCCGACACCTCGAACCGGTACGGGGCGTCGATGTGGCTGAACACGTGAATGAACATCCGGCCCTCGGGCTTCAGCCAACCGCGCGCCTTGCCCAGCAGGGCGCGCCAGTTGGCCATATGCTCGAACATCTCCACCGAGACGATCCGGTCGAAGGTCTGGTCCAACGTGAAGTCGTTCATGTCGGCGGTGATGATGGTCAGGTTCGTCAGGCCACGACGGCGGGCCGTGTCGTCGATCGACGCCTTCTGGCTGCGTGAGTTGGACACGGTGGTGATGTTGGCGTTCGGATAGCGCTCGGCCATGCAAAGCGACAGCGAGCCCCAGCCGCAGCCGAGCTCAAGGACACTTTGGCCGTCCTGAATGTCGGCGTGCTCGCAAGTGATCCGCAGCGCGCTGGCCTCGGCCTCATCGAGCGTGGCGTCCTCGCTCTCGTAAAAGCAGCTTGAATATTTGCGGTGCTTGCCGAGGCACAGTTCGAAGAACCGGGCGGGCAGTTCGTAATGTTGCTGGTTCGCGGCGTCGGTGTGTTCGGCGACCGGCCGTTCGGCCATCTCGCGCGCGAAGGTCACCTCGATGTCGACCGGCGGGGCCTTCAGCGACTTGCGGGCGTTCGCCACCAGCAGTGCGATCGCCGGGCGGGTGATGAAATCTGGGAAAGGCGCGTCCTGAAGCTTGTTGAGGCTGTTGGAGATGAGGCTCATCGGGCGGTTCCTGCGGACTTCGTGGGTTTGTGAGCGCGTCGGGGGAAGAAGGCTCCGACGCGGTTCTGATAGTCGGCGTAGACCTTGCCCCGCGACTTCATCATCGTTTTCTCGAGAGGCGGCACGCCGGTCAGCCTGGTCAGGATCAGGTACATGACGACAGGGGCGATCAGCGACGCCCAACCTTGTGGCCAGGCGCCGGACAGGTCGATGGCGATGACCGGATAGGCCACCCAGCCAAACCATTCGAAGACGTAGTTCGGATGGCGCGACAGCCCCCAGAGCCCCTTGTCCATGACCTTGCCATGGTTGGATCTATCGGCGCGGAACCGCTTCATCTGGCGGTCGGCGACGCCCTCTCCGACGATGGCGATCAGGAGGATGGCGGCGCCGATCCAGTCACGCAGGCCGAGATCCTCCCCCGGACTCAAAGCCGCAGCGGCGATGGAAGCGCACAAAAGTGTCGTTGCGGGCGCCTGAACGATAGCGAGGCTGAAGAGGTTTTTCCTGAAGCCCGAGCCCCACTCTTCCTTCATCATCAGATAGCGGGAGTCCTCGACGCCCCCCGCCACGCGGAGTGCGATGTAGGATCCCAGCCGAACGGACCAGACCGCCACCAGAAGGGCGACGAGCATCTGGCGCTTCGACGGCTCCCCCGCCCAAGGCGTGAGGGCGACGACCGCGCCGGTCAGTCCGGTGCCGAAGGTCCAGAAGACGTCGATCCATCCGGTGTTGTCGGTCTTTAGCGAAACGGCCCAGGCTGTGGTCATCACCGTCGCCATCAGGAACAGGGCGACGAGGAGCGCGGTCATCATCTCAACGCCCCGAGGGTTCGAGCTGACGGGTCGGCATGCCCAGTTGAGCGATGCGGGCGCGAAGCCGGATCTGCTCGGCTGCAGACATTGTCGGACTCCGTGACAGCAGCGCCGGGAACTGACCGTCGGCGGTGGTGGCGATCATCCAGCTGTAGTCCGGCGCGACCTCGATCACCCAGTAGCGCTGACGGATGAGGCCGCCGAAGAAGCTGGCTTCGAACTTTGCGTTGGTCGTCTGATCCAGAACCCGGGCGCTGGTGTTGACCGTCGTCGGTCGCCCGTCGCGCGACCCCCGATGGCAGGTCTGTGCGATGGAGAAGCGGTCGGGTCCGCGCCGGGCCCACACCTGACTCGCCGCCCAGCAATTGCGCTGATGGTCGTTGGGCGTGCGCAGGATCTCGTACCAGCGGCCCATGAAGCGATCCAGATCGACGTGGCTGCGCGGTTCGGGGGCCTCAGCGAAGGCTGTCGCGGGGATCATCGCGGGAGCCGCGACGGCGACAGAAAGGGCCATGACGGCGGTGCGGAACGTCAGCATCGTGTTCATCTCAATTTATCGCCGCGACCGCGCGGCCGACCGTGACGGGAGCGGAGGGCACGCGGCCCGAACGCGGGCGAAGACCCTTCCGGATCAACAGGAAGGCTTCCCAGTGGATGCCGGCGATGACCTGCAAGGTCAGCAAGGGATGCGCCAGCCACGCCAGCATCAGATTGCGGTCCGTGAGCGGTTTGCGACGGCCGGAGAAGCCGGTCAGCAGCATCGGCCCCTCCCCGTCCTCGACGATGATATTCACGGCGGCGGTCTCTTCCCCGGCGCCTGTCGGGGGAATGACGGAGAAGCGGTAGATCAGGTCCATGTCCATGAACGGCGAGACGTGGAACTGTTTCGCCACCGACTGACGCACGCAGCCGTCACCGATGGCGACCGGCATCAGATAGGAATGCCGCTGACCAAAGGTGTTGGACACCTCGTACAGAATGGCCATTAGCCGTTCCTCGCGGTCATGGCAGAAGAAGACAGTGAGCGGATTGAAGCCGTAACCGAGGATGC
>DASVTM010000530.1:0-12311 GCA_036387575.1 Brevundimonas sp. | reverse complement strand
ACGATGACGTTCAACTTCCGGGCCAGACTTTCGATCTCATTGCGGATCGAACCCGCGGAACTGCCCAGAAGGCTGGCCATGCCCCGCTTGGCCGCCGTCAGGTCGGCGGACAGGATCATTCGCTTCACCGGACCGACCCCGCCGGCCGGAGCCGACAGCCGGGTAAACCCGAGTGTCAGCAGGGCGAAAGCCTCCAGCGGCCGTCCAGCCATCTCGCCACAGACGGAGACGGGCGTGCCTGTGTCGGCGCAAGCCTTCTGGATCGACTGCAACGCCCGGAGGGCTGGGGGCGACAACGGGTCGTAACGGTCCGAGACAAGCGGATTGGTCCGGTCTGCGGCGTACATATACTGGAACAGGTCGTTGGATCCGACCGAGACGAAGTCGGTCAGGGGTAACAGGGCGTCCAGGTGCCAGAGCAGGCTTGGGCATTCGATCATCGCGCCGACCCGCAGCAGGGCGGGCAGCGGACGACCGCGTCTCCGGGCCCAGTTACATTCGACCTCGACCAGCTCCCGCGCCGCCCGGAACTCGTCGACGGTGGCGATCATCGGGAACATCACGCGCAACTCACGCCCGGCGCCGGCGGCCAGCAGCGCACGGAGTTGCAGACGCAGCAGTGACGGCCGGTCCAGGCCGAGGCGAATGGCGCGACGACCCAGCGCCGGATTTTCCTCCCGCTCGGTGGTCTCCATGTACGGCAGGACCTTGTCGCCGCCGATATCGAGGGTGCGGAAGGTCACAGGCCGGTCGCCTGCCGCGTCCAGAACCAGCTTGTACAGCGCCGTCTGGCTGTTCAGGCGCGGCAGCTCTTCCGAGACCATGAACTGGAACTCGGTGCGGAACAGGCCGATGCCGTCGGCTCCTGTCTCGTTCAGGTTTTCCAGGTCGACGGCGAGGCCGGCGTTGGTCAGCAGTATGATGCGCTGGCCGTCGGCGGTGATGGCCGGAACGTCGCGCAGCTTTGCAAACTCGGCCTGACGCTGGCTGCGGACGGCGATGCGCGACTGGACCGAGTCCAGCATGTCGGCCCGGGGGCGCAGATGCGCCTCGCCGGTCTCGCCATCGACGATGACGAGGTCGCCTTCACTCAGCCGATCGCGCAATCCTTGCAGACGACCGACGCATGGAATGCCCAGCGCGCGGGCCACGATGGCGGCGTGGCTGGCCGCCGAGCCTTCTTCCAGCAACAGGCCCTTCAGCCGGTCGCGCGGATATTCCAGCAGGTCTGCTGGGCCAAGATTGCGGGCGACCAGAATGGCGTCGTCGGGCAGGTCGCGCTGGCCCGGGTTATCACCCGCCAGAACCCGCAGCAGCCGGTTGGCCAAATCCTCGAAGTCGTGCAGCCGCTCCTTGATGTACGGATCACGAGCTTTGGCGAAGCGGGCGCGGTGTTCGTTGCGCACCCGGTCCACAGCAGCCTCGGCGGTCAAGCCGGAGCGCACAGCCTCGACCAGCGACCGGTTCCACCCCCGGTCATCGGCGAACATCCGGTAGGTTTCCAGAACCTCGAACGACTGACCGGCCAGCTTGCCCTGACCACCCTCGAGCATGGCGTCGATGCCGTTCTTGAGGTCGGCCAACGCGAGGTTGAGCTTCATTTCCTCAAGGACGGCGTCCGAGGACAGCAGCTTTTCGGGCGCGATCGGCGCCTCGTGGAGGATCACATGACCGAAGGCGAGACCTTCGGCGAATTTCTGGCCCTTCAGGCGTTCCGGACGGTGGGGGGCGACCTCGACATCGCGCAGTTCGTCCTGCGCGAGCAGTTCGCCCGAGGCCACAGTCTCGGCCAGCACCATCGCGATGGTCTGGATGTCCTCGATCTCGTCCGGATCATAGCGACGCTCAGCCCGGTTCTGAACAACCAGCACGCCGATCGCCCGACCCCCGCGCAGCAAGGGCGCACCGAGGAAGGCGTGATAGGGATCTTCCCCGGTTTCCGGACGATAGGCGAAGCTGGGGTGCGACGGGGCGTCGGACAGGCTGATCGGCTGGGCCATCCGCGCCACCTCGCCGACCAGACCCTCGCCGGGCATCAGGCGGGTGTTGTGCACGGCCTCGCGGTTCAGGCCTTCGGTTGCGAACAGTTCGAGCTCGCCGGAGGCGCGGCGCAGATAGATGGAGCAGACCTCGGCCACCATCGACTGGGCGATTGTGCGTACGACACGGTCCAGCCGCTCCTGAGCCGGAGCCGCCCCGGCCATCGCCTCGCGGATCTGGCGCAGGAGGTTGCGCGGCCCCCTCGTCGTCAATCCGCCGCCTATTGGCATCCAGCCTCCCAGCCCGTGTCTACCTAGTTAGCGTAAGGCTACCCCAGATAGGGATCCACTGTGACGCTACCTATAGCGCATCCAGTCCGTATGCCGAATGAAGCGCACGAACCGCGAGTTCCGCATAGGCGTCTTCGATCAGGACGCTGATCTTGATTTCGGATGTCGAGATCGCCTGAAACTTGACGCCCTTGTCGGCGAGGGCCTGGAACATGGTCTGGGCGACACCGGCGTGGCTGCGCATGCCGACGCCGATGACCGAGACCTTGGCCACGTCCGCGTCGACGCGGATTTCCTCGAACCTGATCTGCTCCTGCGCAGCCTTCATCAGATCGGCGGCGCGAACGGCGTCACGACGACCTGTTGTGAAGGTCAGGTTGACCGCGCCCTCCGTGCGGGCCTGCGACTGAACGATCATGTCCACGTTGACGTTGGCCTCGGCCAGACGGGTGAACACGTCCGCCGGGGCGTCGGTGCGGTCCGCCAAACCCAGCAGGGTGATGCGGGCCTCGTCGCGGCTGACGGTCACGCCCGATACGATGCGCTTTTCCACGATGTATTCCTCGTCACAGATCAGGGTGCCGGCGTTGGCCGGGAGATTTCCATTCTCGTCGGGTTCGACGAAGCTCGACAGCACCCGCAAGGGCACCTGTTTGGCCATGGCCAGTTCGACTGACCGCGTCTGGAGCACCTTGGCGCCCAGCGACGCCATCTCCAGCATCTCCTCGTAGGAGACGCGGTTCAGCTTGGTGGCTTTCTTCTCGATGCGCGGGTCGGTCGTGTAGACGCCGTCTACGTCGGTGTAGATGTCGCATGGGCATTCCAGCGCCGCGGCCACGGCCACGGCAGAGGTGTCGGAGCCGCCACGGCCGAGAGTGGTGATGCGGCCGCCGGTGGTCACGCCCAGAAAGCCGGGGATGACGGCGATCTCGCCCAGATCCATCGCGGCGCCCAGAACCTCGCCCGGCACGTCTTCGATGCGGGCGCGGCTGTGCGCGTCGTCGGTGATGATCGGGATCTGCCAGCCCATCCATGTCCGCGCATTCAGACCCATGTTGCGCAGGGTGATCGCCAGCAGACCGGCCGTGACCTGTTCTCCCGAGGCGACGACGACATCATATTCATCGTCCGACAGCGGCAGTCCGGCGGCAGCGGGGCCCGCGCCATCGGTCCACGCGACCAGCTCATTGGTTTTGCCTGCCATGGCCGAGACGACAACGGCGACCTGTTTGCCGGCCTTGACCTCGGCGGCGATGATACGCGCGGCGCGACGGATGCGCTCGAGGTCGCCCATCGAGGTGCCGCCGAATTTCATCACCAGCCGGTTGGCGGATGCTGATACGTCGGGTCGTGTGGTCTCGGGCCGCGTCATCCTGGCGGTCGCCCCCATCTTGCAAGAAATCGCCCGGCGGTTCATGCCTCCGGGATGGCCGCTTCTAACGACACCGGACCCCCCCGCAAACCCCAAAGCGATGCGGCTTTTTCTGACGCCGACGATCAGATCGTCTCCGGTGAAGCTTTCGAGCAGGCGTCCGGCGCGTCGATCGATCCGGCCGATGTCGCACGCTTCTCGGCCCAGGCGGCCCTGTGGTGGGACGTACGCGGCCCGTTCGCGCCCCTGCACCGGTTCAATCCCAGCCGCCTGACCTTCGTGCGCGACCGGGCCGCCGAGCGGTTCGGACGCAATACGCGAGACCGTGCGCCGTTCGCGGGTCTCAGCCTGATCGACGTCGGCTGTGGCGGCGGACTGCTGGCCGAACCGATGGCGCGGATGGGTTTCGACGTCACCGCCATCGATGCCTCGTCCGAGAACATCGGCACTGCCCGCGCCCATGCCGAACCGCAGGGCCTCGACATCGCCTATCGCGCAGCCACCGTGGAACAGCTCGAGGCGGAAGGCGCAGGCCCCTTCGACGTCGTCCTGACCATGGAGGTGATCGAACACGTCGCCGATCCCAAAGCCTTCATCCGGTCCTGCTCACGGCTGGTCGCGCCCGGCGGAATGCTGATCGTGGCCACGCTGAACCGCACGCTCAAGGGTCTGCTGCTCGGCAAGTTCGCAGCGGAATATGTGCTCCGCTGGGTCCCTGCCGGCACCCACGACTGGCGCCAGTTCCTCAAGCCTGACGAGATCCGACTGATGCTGTCCGAGGAACCGGTCGCGGTCGCCGGCCCATTCGGTCTGGCGCTCAATCCCCTGACCGGCCGCTGGAGCGAAAGCGACGACGTCGGCATCAACTACATGATGATCGCCACCCGCGACTGACCGGCGAGTTTGCGGCAAAGCTTACCGCGATTTCATCCACCTGTCTGTCTTGTAACGGGATTTCCCCACAGGGCGGTGGGATGACGGGGTTATCGAAACCCTGGAGCCCAAGATGAAACGCCTTCTGATCCTCGCCGCCGCCGCTTCTGCCGCCCTGCTCACCTCGGCCTGTGTCACCGTCATCGACGCCGGCGATGATGACGTCGCCTGGCACAGCGAGGGCGGCCAGCCCTTCGACGCCGCTCGTCGCGACTGCCGCGCCGAGACCCGTCATGGCCAACAGTCCAACGCCTTCTACGCGTGCATGGCCGACAAAGGCTGGACCCGCAGCTAGGCTTGGAGTGGCCGGACCATGTATCGTGCGTCCGGCCCGTAGGTGGCCAATTTCTCCGCCATGCCAGACAAGGACGCGGTGGTGAAACCTCGCTTCATCCAGAAGCCGGCGGCGTCATTGACCGCAACGAGAGCGAGGGCGGGCCATCCGTCCGCCTTCGCCTGTTGGGCCAGCCGTTCGACGATTGCCGCCGTATGCCCTCCGCCCCGAACATCGGGATCCAGGGCCAGGTCGTGCAGATAGATCACCTCCGCATCTTTCGGGATCACTTCCATCAAGGTGTTCAACGGCGGCGCGGTCTCCCTGCGCATGGGATAAGCGACCAGATAACCAACCGGCAGCTCATCCCCGGCCGCCAGCACGAACGACCCGCGCCGATACAGTTCCAGCCGATTGACGAACACGGGGCGGCCTTCGAAATGATCCGGAAAGCCAAGCACGGCGAGCTCGGCGACCCGATCAAGATCGCCTTCGCGCATCGGTCTCCAGCTCAGATCCTGGCTCAGTTCGGGCATCGCCTGTTCAACTCGGCTTTTCGATACGACCAGTGCATCGTCTCGAGGCGTCCGTCGATGTGGCCTTCGATCCGGGCATTGAGAACCTCAATGCCGTCATCAGCTTTGACCAATTCATAGACGATGCGATTGGGGAAGTCGTGGGCGACGTTCTCGAACACGACGCGCGTTCCAGTCGCCTCCGTTGCGGTGAAGGCGACAGGGGCGGCGCCCTCGACACCGGCGAAATAGGAGACGTCGCCACCCGCCTCATCGACGGTCGCGATACGGCTCGACTCGAAGCTGCTGAGCCGGCCGTCTCGCATCGTCACGGACGACCCCAGCATCAGGCCGCCGCGCGGACCGGTCCAGGTCTCGGACGCCTCCCGCTCGTCGTCGCACGACAACCAGTAGCCACTGATCCACGACAGCTGATCGGCGGTCACGGTCGCGGTCTGCAACAGGGCTGCGGTGGTCAAGGCTGCGAGGATCATGTCGGGCTCCACTGGATGTAACGCGATCCTAGAGCGGAGACTGGGGCGGAGGCTTGTAGGTTTGCGACGCTATGCTGAGCGCCAGTTCGACCTGATCTCGTGCCCAAGCCGTGGCGGTGCAGCCGAGGTAACGCTGGAAGTCGCGCGCCATCTGCGGCTGGTCGAAATAGCCTGCGGTCAGACCCGCTTCGAGCCACGACACCGCGTCGGCCTCTGGATCCGCGATATGATCGAACACGCGGCGGAATCTCAGGATCGAGCGGAACTCGCGTGGCGAAATCCCGACCCGTTCCCGGAACCGCCGCTGCAGGGCGCGCCGTTGGGCGGCGGTGCGGATATCATTCCGTTGCCCGGCCTGAGCGGCGTCGATCTCGGCCCTGACCTCGGGATCGACGGTCCAACCGGCGCTCGCCCTTTCGGCCTCCAGCAGATCGACCACAGCGGCGACCTGCGCCTTCGGATCGCCAGACGGCGCAATGACACCTTCCAGACGTGCAGTCATGTCGAGGCGCTGATCGACCGCCAGATGCGCTGACCGACCCAGCCAGTCGCGGGCGCCGTCGGGTTCGAACCGCGCGGCGACCAGCTCGATCGGTCCGACAGGCCTCATGGCCAGCGGTCGGGTCATCTGTCCTGCAAACAGAGCAGGAGGCTGACGACGATAGACGCCGTCGTCGCCAAGTTCCTCGTACGGACTGCCGACATCGAGAACAAGTTCGGGGCACCCGTCCGGGGCGATCCGCTGCACCGCTCCGGAAGGCTCGGACGAGGCATAGGTCCAGATGGTTCGGATCCATGGCCGCAGGGACTTCGGCGGCTCATGCTCATCGTATCGTTCCGCCCCTGCGCCCATCCGGTCAGTTGATCTTGGCGGGATCGGGAGGAGCGGCGGGCAGGGGCGAACAGGGCACACCGTCCTCCTTGAGCTTCTTGACCTCGGTCGGGGTGGCCTGACCGTAGATCTCACGCTTCTCGGACTTGCCCTCGTGGATGGCGCGGGCCTCTTTGGCGAAGCTGTCGCCGACGTAGTCGAAATTCTGCTCGACGTGGGCGCGGACTTCGCGGGCGGCGTCCATCATCATCGACTGCATCTTCGCCGCCATGTCCGGGGCGGGCGAGGACCGTCTCGTGCCGGCGACGGCTGGCGACATGATCTGTTTGGCTACGCCGTGCGAACCACAGAACGGGCATTCGACCAGACCCCGCTGCGCCTGATCGTCATAGTCGGAGGAGGACCCGAACCACGCCTCGAACGGGTGGTCCTGATCACAGGCGAGAGCGTATTTTATCATTGGGGCGCTGCGAACTCGCGGTCGTGCAGCAGGGCCGGCACCGAGGCCCGCGCGCGCGCGACGGCGGTCAGGTCGAGCGTCGCGTGCAGAACGCCGGGTTCGTCGTGGTCCAGCTTTGCGATCACTTCACCCCATGGGCCGACGACGGTCGAATGACCCCAGGTTCGGCGGCCATCCTCGTGCGCTCCGCCCTGAGCCGGCGCAAGGATGAATGCCCCCGTCTCGATGGCGCGGGCCCGCAGCAGGGTCTCCCAGTGCGCCTCGCCGGTGGGCACGGTGAAGGCGGCGGGGATCGAGATCATCGATGCGCCGGCCTTTGCCAGCTGGCGATACAGATGCGGAAAGCGCACGTCGTAGCAGACGCTCATCCCCAGCCGGCCCCACGGCGTATCGGCCACGGTCGCGCCATCGCCGGGACGAATGGTGGCGCTCTCGCGGTAGGTGTCGCCATTGGCCAGATCGACGTCGAACACGTGGAGCTTGTCGTAGCGGGCGACGATGCCTCCGTTGGCATCGATCAGCAGCGAGCGATTCGCCGACCGGTCGTCGCCCGTATGCCCCGACTTCGCCACCGCCGAACCGATCAGCAACCAGACGCCGAGCTCCGCCGCCAAGTGCCGCAGGCCGAGAACGGCGGCGTCCTGATCCTCGTCGGTGACCAGCAGGCCCTTCCGGTCGCGTCGCTGCTCCATGAAGTTTGTCACTTCTGGAGTCAGGACGAATTTCGCCCCTCCGGAAGCCGCCTCGCGGATGAGCGGCTCGACATGGGCCAGCGCGGCCTCCGGCGTCGCCGGAGTCCGCGTCTGGATCAGGGCGATGTCGAGCCCTGCGCTCATGAGATCAGGCGGCCAGCAGCGCGTCGAGTCCGCCCTTGCGCTCGAGCGCTTGGATGTCGTCGCAGCCGCCGATGTGCTTTCCGTCGATGAAGATTTGCGGGAAGGTAGCCTTGCCGCCCGACTTCTCGACCATCTCGGCCTTCTTCGGCGGATCGTTGGAGGCGACGATCTCGGTGAATTCGGCGCCCTTCTTGTTCAGCAGCGCCAGCGCGGACGAGCAGTAGGGGCAACCGGGTTTGGTGTAGATGATGACCTCGGCCATGCGAGCACTCCAGTACAATGTGTTGATCGGACCTAGCGCGAAACCGCGCCTGATCGAAAGGCTCTGATCGGATCGGATGTTCCTATGTAGGAAGAATTCGAGCCCCGCGCACCCGGGCGATGACCGCCAGATCGACCGCTCGAGCCCCCGCCGCCAGCAGCGCCTTCGCGCAGGCCTCGCCCGTCGCGCCGGTGGTCAGGACGTCGTCGATCAGCAGGATGCGTCGGCCCTTGATGCGACGTCGCCCGGCCTCGGTCACGGCAAACGCTGTCTTGACGTTCAGCCGCCGCCCGCGCGCGCTTTTGCCGCCTTGGGTGTCCGTTCGCTCGGTCCGGATCAGGGCGTCGGCCAGATAGTCGAGCCCCGCTGATCTAGCCAGCGGACGGGCGATCTCGGCGGCCTGATTGAAGCGCCGCGACAATAATCGCATCCGGTGCAGCGGCACGGGGATGACGGCGTCGGCCTGATCCGCGAGGTCAGAGGCCGCGCGGCTGATCCAGCGCGCAAAAAGGCCAGCGAACTGCTGTTGGTCGCCGTGCTTGTATTTCAGGATGAGCCCGCGCGACGCCTCGTCATAGACGCAGGCCGCCCGCGCACGCCCGAAGGCATAGGGCTGGGTCAGACAGGCGGCGCAACGCTCAGAGGCGAAAGCGCCGCCGTCGTATTCGAACGCCGCCCCGCAGCCGTCACACACCGGGGCCTCGAGGAAGATCACCCGGCTCCAGGCGTCGGCGCTCAACCCCGCAGCCGCCGTCGCTTCGCGACTGTCATGGGCCAGAGGCGGCAGGATCAGGTCGGCGAAGCCCCTCGCAACGTCGGCCAATCGGGGAATGTGCAGGTGGGGAAGGCGAAGCGCAGGCGGTCGCATAGCCGCATCGTCTTCCAATCGGTCTCGCGAAGCCCCATCCTGATCATTCATGACACCCGCTTCCGGTCCTCCCGTAATCTTCGACAGCGCCCGCCGCGCCTCACGCTTGAGGCGATCGGCGCCGCATTTCCGCAATGCCGACTTCCTGCACGTGCGGGCTGCAATGGGCGCGACTGACAGCCTTGAGGCGATCCTGCGCGACTTTCCCATCGCCGTCGATCTTTCTGCGCGGCCCGAGCCCTTCGCCGACCTGCTGGCAGAAAGCCCCGCTGCGGCAAAGACCGGCACAGTCACGGTCCTGAATGCCGACGCCGCGGACCCCGGAGCATCGGCGCTCGGCCTCGAACCCGGCTCGGCGGACCTGATCGTCTCTCTTATGACGCTGCACTGGGCCAATGACCTGCCCGGCGCCCTGACCCAGATCCGGCGCGCCCTGAAGCCCGACGGCTTGTTTCTCGGCACGCTGCTAGGGGCCGCGACCCTCAAGGAACTGCGCACGGTCCTGACCGAGGCTGAACTGGCCGAGCGCGGCGGGGCGCAGGCCCGCGTCTCGCCCTTCGCCGACGGGTACGACGGCGCAGCCTTGCTGCAACGAGCGGGATTCGCCTTGCCGGTCTCGGACGTAGACCGGGTCACGGTGCGCTATCCCGACCTGTTCGCCTTGATCCGCGATCTACGCGCCATGGGCGAGACCAATCAGCTCGCGGGGGTCATCCGTCCCCTGACACGTGGCATCCTGATGCGGGCGGCGGCGCTCTATGTCGAAAAGTTCGGGGATGCTGACGGGCGCATTCCTGCGACGTTCGAGATCGTCAATCTGGCCGGCTGGGCTCCGCATGAGAGCCAACAAAAGCCCCTCCCCCGCGGCTCGGCCAAGGTCCGCATGGCGGATGTCTTCGGCGCGACCGAACACATCGGCGACTGATCCCTGTGAGGCCTGTCAACTGGTCGCTGCGGCGACCACGTTTGACGCCCTGTCGAACAGTCCGCTCACCTCGCTTCCGAACGCGGTCATCGAAGCGAGGATCACCAGAAAGATCAGGGAGGCGATCAGTCCGTATTCGATCGAGGTCGCGCCGGACTGGTCACGCAAGAAACCGTTAATCAGCTTAAGCATCGGATCTCCTCGCAAGCTCGCCGTCGGGCGGGGTCTCAAAGAAGGTCGCGCAACCAGGCGACCAGCGGCTCATCGGCGGGGGGCATGGGATAATCCGACAGCTTGTTCGGCTTCACCCACGCCAATGCGGCGTGTTCGTTGGCGACGACCACGCCGGACCAGCGCCGACACAGGTACAATGGCATCAGAAGGTGAAAGCTTTCGTAAGCGTGGCTGGCGAACACGAACGGGGCCAGGCAGCTTTCGGCGACCTCGATCCCCAGTTCCTCGCGAAGTTCGCGGATGAGCGCCGCCTCCGGTCGCTCGCCCTTCTCCACCTTGCCGCCCGGAAACTCCCATAAGCCGGCCAATTGCTTGCCCTCTGGTCGTTTTGCGATCAGCACCCGTCCGTCGACATCAATCAATGCAACAGCGACGACGAGGACTGTCGGAACATCGGGAGTAGCGGGGGCGGCTAGAATGGAATCGGTCATCTCCCCGCTCTACACCGCTCTGTTTTTAGCGTCTTGATCGACCGGACCCCTTATTCATGAGTCCACGGGCCCTTGGACTGTAATGTTTCGTCACACAGTGTGGCGCTGGCGCGCTTGCGGATTGGGGCAGGATTCGGGCAAGGCCTGTGACACCGAGGCCCCGGCCGGGCTCCACGCGCAAGCGTTCGTCCAGATTATTCCAGACCATGGGCTCGACCCTTTCCAACATCCTCTCCAGTCCCGAAATTCAGGCCTTCGCCAGCGGCTTCCCGGTCATGGTGGTGCATCTGGTCGCGACCTTCATCCTGCTGGGTGCGGGAGCGGTGATCTACGGCCTGCTGACCCCGTGGAAAGAGGTCGCCCTGATCCGCGAGGGCAATGCCGCAGCCAGCGTGGCCTTCGGCGGCGTGCTGCTGGGTCTGGCCATTCCGCTGGCGGTGTCGCTCTCGGTCTCGACCTCCCTCAGGGACATCGTGCTCTGGGGCATCGCCACGCTGGTGCTGCAACTGCTAGCGTTCCGCATCGTCGACGCAGTCTTGACCGGCCTTCCACAGCGGATTCAGGAAGGCGAAGTTTCCGCCGCGGTCCTGCTGGTATCGGCCAAGCTGGCGACCGCGCTCGTTCTCGCCGCCGCCCTGACGGGCTGAGCCGGTGCGGGCGCCCGACTGGCTTTCCAGGGTGCCCGACTGGAGCATCTACGCCATCATTCTCACCGCGATCCTGTGCTTGTCGCTGAGCCGACGTGAAAACGCTGACGCCCCACCAGCTCCCGCACCCCCTGACGCCGAGGAGGGCGCGCTGCTGGGACCCGTCACGCCCTTCGACCCTTCGATCACGGTGGAAGCGCCGGCTGGGCCGTTCCAGCCCTCGGCGGGTACCGCCTTTTCCATCTCCGCCGATGGTCGCTGGGTCACGGCCCGGCACGTGGTCGATGGTTGCCGACGTCCAGCGCTCGTTGTCGGTGGAGGTCGGGCGGTCGCGGCCGACCTGCGTCTGGCGCGCGGCGCCGACATCGCTGTGCTGATTACCGAAGGCGCCCCTCCGGGACTTCAGGTGCTCGATACACCGGAGCTACGGCGTGGCCAGCGCGCCTTCCATCCGGGCTTTCCGCAAGGCCGTGCCGGCGAGGTGTCCAGCAGGCTGCTCGGCCGCGAAACCCTCAAGGTTCACGGCCGCGGCCAAAGAAGCGAACCAGTCCTCGCCTGGGCCGAAGTCGGTCGCACGGAAGGGCTTGAGGGCACCCTCGCCGGGCTGTCCGGAGCCCCGGCGCTGGATCGTCAGGGGCGCGTGCTCGGCGTCACCATTGCCGAAGCGCCCCGCCGTGGCCGGATTTACACCTCCGCGCCCGATACCTTCAGCCCCGCGATCAAGGGTCTGGCCGGGGCCGAAGACATACCGCTGGACGAGCCGATCACGATCGACAACTACGGCCGCGTCGCCGACACCCTCAGGCGAGACCTACGCGTGGCCCAGGTCGTCTGTCTGTCGAGCTGAGACCGCGCACTAGACCCCGAAGACCTCGACCTCGATCTCACCCTCGGGGGTCAGCCAGGCCCGCTTCATGCCCTGACTGTTGAACGGGTGAGCGATGGCTCCGCCTGCATC
>DASVTM010000529.1:0-5191 GCA_036387575.1 Brevundimonas sp. | reverse complement strand
GGCCGCCCCGATGATAATCCGGACAGCTTCAAGGTCCGGCTCGAGGCCTACAACCGCAACACGGCGCCCCTGCTGCCCTACTATGGCGACGAGGATCTGCTGACCGAGGTTGACGGCATGGGCTCGATCGAGACCGTCGCGGCCGCCATCGACGCGGCGCTGGACAACTAGGTCCTCCACCAAGGCGAGACTACCCTCGACAATCAGGCCATCAGGCGACGTTCATCCGCGCCATGCGTTAGGGTCCTTCCCGATCGTGCAGGATGAACTCACCCCGTGACGCCGACCCTAAACCGTGTTTCCCGCGATTGGCTTTCGCCGAACCGACGGCGCGAGCTCGCCGTCATCGCAGGCGTCGTGCTGCTGCATACGGGCCTGTTCGCCTTGGTTGCGCTGGACCGTGTGCCCGTTGCGCCTCTGGATCCGGCCTCACCCCCCATTGATGTCGAGCTGGTTGAGCCCCTCCGCCCGCCACCTCCACCGCCACCTCCACCTGCTCCGACTGCGGGAGGAGGCGCGCCCGCTGCGGCGTCGCGCGTCCACATCACGCCCAAGCCGCCGGTGAAGCCGCTGCCGGATCCGCCGCCGGCTCCTATCGTGCAGGCGCCGAAGCCCGAAATCGTCGTCGGCGTTGCCCCGACTGCCGGTCTGACACCCGGCCTCGGTCTGGGCGGGCAGGGTACAGGTACGGGCACCGGCAACGGCTCAGGCAATGGGCCCGGGACAGGCGACCGCATGGGACCCCGTCTGGTTCGCGGGCCGTCGCCACGCGATATAGCGCGCGCCCGTCCTCCCGGAGCGAGAGGCCGTGGGGTAGTCGCCGTTCGTTGCCGCATCCGTCTGGATCGCGCGCTCGATCAGTGCGCCGTGGTCAGGGAGACGCCGCCCGGGCAGGGGTTCGGCGAGGCGGCGGTCTCTCGACTGATGTCGTCGTTCAACTTCCTGCCGCCGACCGAGGATGGGGCGCCTGTTGAAGGGCAGAGCGTTACCCTGACCATCGACTTCCCCGGACGCTGAGGACGCTCCCCGCGCGTTGACACCCGCCCGCCAATCACGCCCTTATCGCACCGCAGCGTAACGGGGATCAGGCATGGCGTTCAGGATGAAGCGGACAGCGACGGCGATGGCCCTTGTTCTGGCCCTGTCCGGAGGAATGGCGAACGCCGCCTGGGCCGCCGATCCTGAGCCGAAATCATACGCCCAGACCATCGACGGCCTTTCCCGGCAGGAGGGGCTGCTGCCCGTCCTCGTCGATCAGGCCGGCGGCAAGGTTCTGATCCAGCTTCCAGCGCCCGGCGCCGACGGCGTAATGACTCGCGTGATCCATCACACCGCCCTCCGCACCGGAGTCGGCTCCGCTGTCACCGGTCTGGACCGGGCCCAGATCGGCGCGACCAACATTCTGGCCTTCCGCCGCATCGGCAAGCGGATCATCGCCGAGTTCGAGAACCCCAAATACGAGGCGCCGAACGGCTCGCCCGAGGAACAGGCCGCTGCCCGGGATGCCTTCGTCGGCTCGACGGTCTGGGCGGGCGATGTCGTAGCCACCGCGCCTGACGGTTCGGTGTTGGTCGATCTGTCCGGCTTCCTGACGCGTGACGCCATGGGTATCGTCGAGACGTTGAAGGCTACGGGGCAGGGCAGCCTGAAGGCCATGCCCGATCTGACACTCGTCGATCCTGCGGCGACGCGGGACTTCCCCGAGAACCTCGAGATGGAGGCCCGGCTGACCTTTGCGGTCGATAGTCCCGGCACCGAACTGTCCCGCATTGCGCCTGAGCCACGTCTGGCGACCTTCACCGTCCGCCACAGCTTCATCAAACTGCCGGACAACAATTACCAGCCGCGCGATTTCGACCCCCGCACCGGCGCCTTCGCCACCAATGTCACCGACTTCTCGGCCCCACTGACCGGGGCTATGGTCCACCGCTTCGCCAACAGGTTCCGGCTGGAGAAGACCGATCCGACGGCGGCGCGCTCGACCGTGGTCAAGCCGATCGTCTTCTACGTAGACCGCGCGGCGCCCGAGCCGATCCGGTCGGCATTGGTGGATGGCGCGCGCTGGTGGGCGGACGCCTTCGATAAAGCCGGCTATGTCGACGCCTTTCGTGTGGACGTGATGCCCGAGGGCGCCGATCCGCTGGACGCCCGCTACAACGTCATCAACTGGGTCAACCGCGCGACGCGCAGCTGGTCGTACGGCCAGAGCGTGGTCGATCCGCGCACCGGTGAGATCGTCAAGGGCTCGGTCCTGCTGGGATCGCTGCGCGTGCGACAGGACATGCTGATCTTCGAGGGGCTGGTCGGCGCTGATCACACCGGCGACGGCTTGGCCAACGATCCGCAACGCATCGCACTGGCTCGGATGCGGCAGCTCGCCGCCCACGAGGTCGGTCACGCCATCGGCCTGCAGCACAATTTCTCGGCCAGCACGCAAGGCCGCGCCTCGGTCATGGACTATCCGGTGCCGAAGATCGCGATCACTGCAGATGATCAGCTCGACTTCAGCGACGCCTATGGCGTGGGCATGGGGTCGTGGGACGATTTCGCCATCGATTGGCTCTACTCCGACGCCGATGCGGCGACGCTCGACGCCAAAGCGGCCGAGGGTTCGGCACGCCTGCGCTTCGCCAACGATTCGGACGCCCGCGTCGGCGGCGACGCCCAGCCCTGGGGCAGCCTGTGGGACAACGGCGAGGATCCGGTCGTGGAGCTGGATCACATTCTGAAGATCCGCCGCATCGCCCTGGACCGCTTCGGCCTGCGCAACCTGCCCAAGGGCGCGGCGGTAAACGACCTGCGTCGCCGGCTGGTCCCTATCTATCTGTATCACCGCTATCAGGTGGATGCGGTGGCCAAGCTGGTGGGTGGGATCGACTACGGCTATCCGGTGTCCGGCGCAGGCGGCGAAACCGCGACGCCGGTGTCCGTCGAGATCCAGCGTGCCGCGCTCGCGGCTCTGGGCCGCACCCTGAAGCCGGCTGAGCTCGACCTGCCCGAACCACTGCTGGCCTTGCTGGCCGCGCAGCAATCGGGCGATGGCGATCCCCAGAACGACATCGAGGTGTTCAAGGGACAGCAGGGCAGGGCCTTCGATCCGGGCGTGGCCGCCGACGTCGCTGCGGACGTCACGCTCGACGCCCTGTTCGCGCCTCAGCGGGTCAACCGAATCGCCGACGCCGGTCGCCGCGATCCTGCCGCGCTCGGACTGGGTGAAACCATCGACGTGATCACCACGACTGCCTTCGCGCCCGCCGCCGGTCGGCTGGCCGAGCCAGCCCGTCGGGTTCAGGCCCAGACCGTCTTGGCGCTTGCCGGGTTGCTGCGCGGCGACGACCTGTCCAGCACCTCGGCGGCGATCATCGACGACCGGCTGCAGACGTTGGCGACCCGGCTCAAGGCCTCGCGTGCGGCTGATCCGGTGCAGAAGGCGCATGATCGCTGGCTCGGCGCCCTGATCGGCGATCGCGAACGACTGGACCAATTGCTTGAAGGCAAGCATCATGTCCCTGCGACCCCACCCGGTAGCCCGATCGGCGGAGCGGAGGAGGGTTGGCATGATAACGATGCCTAAACGCTTCGCCCGAGTTGACCCAATCTGAATCACATGTATAAGGCGCGCTTCCCGCGAAGGGCGCCACCGCTCCTGGTCTGTTGACCGGAGCGTTTGCTGCGTCCATTCACGCGTATCTGGAGAGCTTCGTGGCCCGTATCGCTGGCGTCAATATTCCGACCAACAAGCGCGT
This sequence comes from Brevundimonas sp., assembly GCA_036387575.1. Taxonomy (GTDB): domain Bacteria; phylum Pseudomonadota; class Alphaproteobacteria; order Caulobacterales; family Caulobacteraceae; genus Brevundimonas. The sequence continues at coordinate 1,445 of DASVTM010000529.1, read as the reverse complement.
GGAAATCGCGCTGCAGTACATTCACGGCATCGGCCCGGCCGCCGCCAAGGACATCGTTGGCAAGGTGGGCATCGAGTCCGCTCGCCGCGTGAACCAACTGACTGACGCTGAAGTCCTGCAGATCCGTGAAACGATCGACAAGGATCACACCGTCGAGGGCGACCTGCGTCGCGAGACCTCGATGAACATCAAGCGTCTGATGGATCTGGCCTGCTATCGCGGCCTGCGTCACCGTAAGGGCCTGCCGGTCCGCGGTCAGCGCACCCATACCAACGCCCGCACCCGTAAGGGTCCCGCCAAGCCGATCGCCGGCAAGAAGAAGTAAGACAGACACATGGCCAAGGAACCGGGTCGCGTAAAGAAGCGCGAACGCAAGAACATCACTTCGGGCGTCGCCCACGTGAACGCTTCGTTCAACAACACCATGATCACGATCACCGATGCCCAGGGCAACGCGATCTCGTGGTCGTCGGCTGGTCACATGGGCTTCAAGGGTTCGCGTAAATCGACCCCTTACGCCGCCCAGATGGCTGCTGAAGACGCAGGCAAGAAGGCTCAGGAACACGGCGTGAAGACGCTGGAAGTGAACGTTTCTGGTCCGGGTTCCGGCCGTGAATCGGCTCTGCGCGCCCTGTCTTCGGTCGGTCTGACCATCACGACGATCCGCGACGTCACGCCGATGCCGCACAACGGTTGCCGTCCGCCCAAGCGCCGCCGCGTCTAAGCGAACTCCGCCGCCGACTCCATTCTCCGCCGGTTCCGCCTCCCTGACGAGGTGAGAGGAACCGGCGACACTCGTTTCGAGGGACACCTATGATCGAACGTAACTGGCAAGAGCTGATCCGTCCCGAAAAGCCGCAGATCGAACTCGGCTCCGACGCCCAGCGCAAGGCGCGTCTGGTTGCTGAGCCCCTCGAGCGCGGCTTCGGTGTGACGCTCGGCAACGCGCTCCGTCGCGTGCTTCTGTCGTCGCTGCAAGGCGCGGCCGTCACCGCCATCCAGATCGACGGCGTCGTTCACGAATTCTCGTCGCTGGAAGGCGTGCGCGAGGACGTGGTCGACATCGTTCTGAACATCAAGCAACTCGCTCTGCGCCTTCACTCCGAAGGCCCCAAGCGTATGACCCTGCGCGCAACCGGCCCGGGCCAGGTGACCGCCGGTCAGATCGACGTCCCTTCGGACATCGAAGTGCTGAACCCGAACCACGTCATCTGCACCCTGGATGATGGCGCCTCGATCCGCATGGAACTGACCGTCCAGAACGGTAAGGGCTATGTCGCTTCGGAGTTCAACCGTCCGGAAGACGCTCCGATCGGCCTGATCGCCGTCGACGCCCTCTACTCGCCGGTCAAGCGCGTCGCCTATCGCGTCGAGCCGACCCGTCAGGGCCAGTCGATGGACTACGACAAGCTGGTGTTGGAAGTCGAAACCAACGGCGCTGTTTC
>DASVTM010000528.1:0-5305 GCA_036387575.1 Brevundimonas sp. | reverse complement strand
CGGTATGACAGGCACATACGGCAATCCAGACAAGCACAGCGAACTGTCCGGCGAGGCGATCACCCAGGGCGGCTATTCCGACGTCATCGTCGTCGATCAGGCCTATGTGCTCAACATCCCGGACTCCATACCGCTGGACGTCGCCGCGCCCCTGCTGTGCGCGGGCATCACCACCTATTCGCCGCTGAAGCACTGGGGCATCAAGCCCGGCTCGAAGGTCGCGGTGGTCGGTCTTGGCGGTCTCGGCCACATGGCGGTCAAACAGGCTGCTGCCATGGGCGCCGAGGTCACCGTCCTGTCGACTTCGGACCGCAAGAAGGCCGACGCCGAGCGCATGGGCGCGAAGCATTTCCTGATCAACTCCGACAAGGATGCGATGAGGGCGGCCGCCGAGAAATTCGACCTGATCATCAACACCGTCTCGGCGACGCACGAGATCGCCAGCCACCTGCAACTGCTGGCCCACGACGGCACGATGGTGATGCTGGGCCTGACGACCGAAGCCCTGCCGGTGTTCGCCATGCCGCTGCTGTGGCGTCGCCGCAGCGTCGCCGGTTCGCTGATCGGCGGCATTCGCGAGACGCAGGAGATGCTCGACTTCTGCGCCGAGCACGGCCTCGCCTCGGACATTGAGGTCATCGCCCCGTCGCAGATCAACGAGGCCTATGCCCGCCTCGAGAAGTCCGACGTCCGCTACCGCTTCGTCATCGACATGTCGAAGCTGGATCAAGCTGCGTAACTCCGGCTTGCGCGCAAGTTCGCGCAGGTTAAAGCTTTTCCAGACCGGCCGGGGCGCAAGACCCCGGCGGCCAGGAAAGGGAACGTAAATGGCTAGAGTGGCTCTGGTGACCGGCGGCACGCGCGGTATCGGCAAGGCGATCGCGCAACGGCTCAAGGAAGACGGCATGTCCGTCGCCGTCGGCTATTCCGGCAATACCGAAGCCGCCGAAGCCACGGCGCGCGAACTCGGCGTCATGGTGGTCAAGGGCAACGTCGGCTCGTTCGAAGACTGCGCCCGCGCCGTCGCCGAGGTCGAGGCCGAACTCGGGCCCATCGACGTCCTGATCAACAATGCGGGCATCACCCGCGACGGCTTCTTCCACAAGATGAGCCACGATCAATGGTCCGACGTGATCCGCGTCAACATGGACAGTGTGTTCAACATGACGCGGCAGGTGATCAACGGCATGCGCGACCGCAACTATGGCCGCATCGTCAATATCTCCTCGATCAACGGCCAGAAGGGTCAGGTCGGCCAGACCAACTACTCCGCCGCCAAGGCCGGGATGATCGGCTTCACCAAGGCGTTGGCGCTTGAAAACGCTCGCAAAGGCGTGACGGTGAACTGTATCGCACCCGGCTATATCGACACCGAGATGGTCGGCGCCATGGATCAGAAGGTGCTGGATTCGATCATCGCCCAGATCCCCGTCGGCCGTCTGGGCAAGGGTGAGGAGATCGCCGACATGGTGGCCTGGCTGACCGGCGAACGTGCTGGATATGTCACAGGCTGCACACTGAGCCTGAATGGCGGCCAGTATCTGGTCGGCTGAACACGGAGGCGCCCAAAATCCGCCGTGCCAAGCTTGCAACGATGGCGTCATGAAGTTGCAACGGGTCGAGAAGGCGTCTGCGCCGATACCGGCGATGATGGCGGTCGTCGCCCCCGTCGCTTCGGCCCAATTCGTCGTCATTCCAGCTGTCGCGGTCCTCCTCGCAACGATGGTTCTGGCGATGCCGACGGCCGCCGAGGCGGCTCAGGTCCGTAGCAATGCCCAGGCCGAGCAGGCCCGAGGCATGGGACGGGGATCGCCCCGGAGCCTGCCTGACACCGGTCGGTACGTCGCCGAAACCGGCGAAACCTTCATCTTCGACCGGTCCGGCTCGCGGCCCCTGTTCCGCTTCCAGAGCCGCACCGAGACCTGGGCGCTGACCGCCAGACCCGCCCCGCGCGGCGACATCATCTATCGCAACGATGCCGGCGACCAGATTCTCAGGGTCACGCCTGACGGGGGGATGACCCTCTATTCCGTGCGTGCGCCCAACGGGTCGCCAGCCTCGATGGCCGGGCCGGCGCCGGCGCTCGCACGGCCTCTGCTTGGGCCGGTCCAACTGTCCAACCTGATGATCCAGCGCAGTTTCATGATGAGCCGCGCCATGGGCCGGATGATCAGCGTCATGCTGGACGGCGAGCAGGACGAGGCCCTGTGCACAGACGCCCTGATCGTCTCGACGGATGCGGTGATGCGCATGGCCGCCTCGCCGAGCCTGCGCGGTCAGCTCAGCGGTCTGCGCGCCGTCACCATCAGAGAGGGGCGGTCCAGCTCTGTCGTCTATGTCAACGGCGAGCTGCGCGTCACGGTCCAGCCTAACCAGGGCGCGACCGGCCGACCCTCTTCAGCCCGGATCATTCAGGCCGTTCGCCGCTAGCCCTTGAAGTCGTCCTTGGCCGCCCGCCTCACGGCGAAGTCCGTAGCGTCCCTCGCGCGCAGGAAAGGATTGAACCGCTTCTCAATCGCCAACGTCGTGGGCTCGGTCGGTTCGCCGCGCTCGCGCATGGCAAAGATCATCTCGGCATGGGCCTTCATCTCAGGTCGGTCGTCGATCGACAGGGCAAAGCGGGCATTGGCGGCGGTGTATTCATGGGCGCCGTACAGCACCGTCTCGTCAGGCCATGCCGCGATGGCCGAGAGGCTGGACCACATTTGTTCGGCGGTGCCCTCGAATAGCCGACCGCAGCCCAATGGGAACAGGGTGTCGCCGACGAAGGCGATGTCATTCGCGACCGCGCGATAGACGATGTGCCCGAGCGTGTGGCCGGGCGTGTCCGTCACTTCGAACGTCGTCTCGCCTAGTCGGACGAAGTCGCCGCCCTTGATCACCCGATCCAGCGGCGCGATGCGGCGGACCTCTTCCGGTCCCACGATCTCACAGCCCGTCGCCGCCTGAATCGCGGCGTTCCCAGCCGTGTGGTCGGCATGCCAGTGCGTATTGAGGATCAGGTCCAGTCGGCCCCAGCCCAGCTTTTCGAGTTGGGCGAGGATCGTGTCAGCGTCGGGCGTGTCGATCGCCGCAACGGCGCCGGTCGCTTCGTCGCGGATCAGGAAGCCGAAGTTGTCGGACAGGCAAGGGAACAGATGAACGGTCAGGGCCATGTGAGGGTCTCGGCAGGATGGCGAAGCGAGGTGGGCGACGAGCGTCGCTGGAACGCATATAGTGCGCCGCATGTGTCGCAGCATCGAAGATCTTCGCGCCTTTTACGGCGAGCCGACCGGAGCGCTGGTACGGCGCTTGATCGCCCGACGATTGGACGACGCCTGGGGCGAGGCCGCCAACTGCGACGTTCTCGGCATCGGTTACGCCACGCCCTGGCTCGATGCATTCGTCGGAGCCCGCCGGGTGGTCGCCGCCATGCCGGGCGGGCAGGGGGTTGAGTTGTGGCCCGCCGCCGGACGTAACCGGACCTTGCTGGTCGACGATCGCCGCCTGCCGTTCGCCGCGGGCGCTTTCGACCGCATCCTGCTGATCCACGCGCTGGAGGAGGCCGACGATCCGGACCTGCTGCTGACCGAGGCCGTCCGAGCCTTGGCGCCGGCAGGGCGGATCATCCTCGCGGTGGCGGCCCGTGGCGGCCTGTGGGCGCGCGCCGAGGCGACGCCATTTGGCCATGGCCGACCCTTTACGCGCGGTCAACTGGAGCGACTGGTGCGCTCGGTAGGACTGGAGCCGACGGCCTGGTCCCAGACGCTCTATACACCGCCCTGGCGTCCCTTGCTGGGTCTGGCGGACGGCATCGAACAGGTCGGCAAGACCATCGCGCCCGGGACGGCGGGGGTCATCCTGCTGGAAGCCTCGCGTCAGGCCTATGCGCGGATACGACCCGGCGGCGCGACGGCGCGGGTCAAGGCCAGGCCGGACATGGTTCCTCAACCGGCGTCACGCAGTCATCGGTCACAACATGAAATCGAGCCGGATTCCGGCGACGGTATGGATGCGTCGCCCAAGGCGCCCTAAAGCCGAAACATGCACCGTCTTATTCTGATGCGACACGCCAAGACCGAGCGCGCGGCCGCCTCCGGGCTCGACCGCGACCGGGCGTTGACGGAGCGCGGCTTAGCCGACGCCGCCCTGATGGGGCGAGTCCTCTCCGAAAAGGGACTCCGGCCTGATCTGGCTCTGGTTTCGACATCGACCCGTACCCGTGAGACCTGGGATGTGCTTCAGGAGGCGTTCGGCGATGTCGAGGTGCAGCTCGAGCCCACCCTCTACAACGCCCCGCATGATGTGATCCGCCGCTTCGTGGAGGGCGCGGAGGAACGGGCCGGCTGCCTGCTGGTGTTGGCCCATAATCCAGGCATTCACATGCTCGCCTATGAGTATCTGATCGAGAGCGCGGCTTCGCCCAGCGTCATGGACCGGATGGCGGGCGGGTTTCCCACCGCAGCGGCGGCGGTGTTCGAGGTCGATGTGGCCGGTCGCTGCGTCTACGACGGCTATCTGGTCCCCAAGGCCTTCGGTGGCGGCTCGGACGAATGAGCGACCATCCGAAGGAAGCCTTCAAGATCGTCGATGCCGGCGAGTGGGCGGTGGCTGAAGCGACGGGATCGTATGCCGGATCGGCCGTCGATCTCACGGACGGATACATTCACCTGTCCGCCGCCGACCAGTTGGCCGGGACCGTCCGCAAACACTACGCGGGCCGTGAGAACCTGCTGCTGCTGACCGTGGATCTGACCGGACTGGGTGAGGCTCTGATCTGGGAGCCTTCTCGCGGCGGGGCGCTATTCCCTCACTTCTACGGCCCCCTGCCGGTGGCGGCGGTGACTGCGACGAAGACATTCTCGGTCGGGGCTGACGGGGCCATGGTGTTCGCGTGAGCGGCTTCGCTGATCTGGGCGCGAGCCTGCTACGCAAGCTTGATCCCGAGACGGCGCACGGGCTGGCGATCCGGGCCCTCCAGACGATCCCGATGCCCTCACCCAAGGCCGATGATCCGATCCTGGCGACAACTCTGGCCAGCCTCCGGTTGAGCAATCCAGTCGGGCTGGCCGCGGGACTGGACAAGAATGGCGAGGCCTTGGCCGGGTTGTCGAAACTGGGTTTCGGGTTCGTCGAGTGCGGCTCCGTCACGCCTCTGGCCCAAGCCGGAAATCCGAAGCCGCGCCTGTTCCGGCTCAGCGAGGACCGGGCGATCATCAACCGGATGGGCTTCAACAACGACGGGGCCGAGGCGGTCGCCCGTCGGCTGGCCGCCCGGGGACGCAGGCCGGGTCCGGTCCTCGGCGTCAACATCGGCAAGACCAAG
>DASVTM010000527.1:0-1736 GCA_036387575.1 Brevundimonas sp. | reverse complement strand
CGCGTCGCCAAGCGCCTGGCGCACCTGTCCGAGATTCCCCACAGCCTGCTTCGCTTGCTGATCTGCGACGACCTCGAGGTCGCCCGCGCCCTCCTGGAGGACTGCCCGTCGCTGCCCGACAGCGACCTCGTCCGCTGCGCCCGGGACGCGACGGTCGAGCACCGCCGCCTGATCGCCAGCCGCCGGAACCTCGGCGAACTCGTCTGCGAAGCGCTGATCGAGAAGGACGAGCCGCAGGTCGTCGAAACCCTGCTGCGCAACCAAACGGCCAGCCTGTCCCAGCCGGCCATCGAGACGGTGGTGGGCGCTTCACGCGCGCACGCCCGCTACGTGCAATGGCTGCTGCGCCGCCCCGAACTCCGGCCGAGCCACGCCTACGTGCTGTTCTGGTGGGCGAGCGCCGAGTGCCGGCGGGCGATCCTGCAGCGGTTCGCGGTCAGCCGGGAAGTCCTGCAGGAGGCCGCCGGCGACGTCTTCCCGATGATGGCCGCCGAGAAATGGCAGGATCCCCTCGCCCGCAAGGCGCTGCAGTTCATCGAACGCCGCCAGCGGAACCGCGCGGCCATCGAGAAGAGCCCCTATGACAGCCTGGAGGACGCGGTGGAGGCCGGCCGACCCGGTCTGACCCGCGAATCGGTCGAAGAAATCAGCTATCTGGCGGGCCTCAAGCCGGCGACCGGCGCCAAGATCTTCACCGACGTCGGCGGCGAGCCGCTCGCCGTCCTCTGCAAGGCGACGGGCCTGCCGAAATCGGCGCTTCGCTCGATGTGGGTCGGCCTCCGCCGGCCGGAGACCGGGGCGGACGGGAGCATATCGCCTCATCTGGAGCACGTGCTGATCGCCTACGACACCATTGCGGTCGATCGGGCGCAGACCGTCCTGCGGTACTGGAACTGGGCGTTGTCGTCGGCGCTGACCCCCGCCCTGATGAAAGCTATTCGCGACGGCGACGACGACGCGGTCGACGAGCATTCTGCGCCGCAGAAGGCCGCCATGCTGGTCTTCGCCGCCGAACTGGCCCGCTAGTCAGCAGCCGCACTCTATAGCGCGACAACGGGCGGGTTCAGCCGAACACCGTGTAGGGTCTTCGTGCGTCCACGCGAAAGTTACGGCTGCGACTTGTCTCCCGCTTCGAATAATCATATTGCCGATCCCGAAACTGGACGCGTGAGTCGTCCGGGTGACTGTTGAAGGACGCAAAGCTCAGATGAGCATGGAAAACAGAGACGCGACGATTGAGATGACCGCCGACATCGTGTCGGCCTATGTCGGCAACAACTCTGTGTCGGTGACCGACCTCCCCACCATCATCGCCAGCGTGCACCGCGCCCTGACCGGCGTGTCCGGCGGCGTCGAAGCCCCCGTCGAGCAGGCCCCCAAGGAGCCGGCCGTGCCGGTGAAGAAGTCGATCGCTCCCGACTTCCTCGTCTGCCTGGAGGATGGCCGCAAGTTCAAGTCGCTCAAGCGTCACCTGCGCACCAAGTACAACATGAGCCCCGAAGAATACCGCGCCAAGTGGGGCCTGCCCAAGGACTATCCCATGGTCGCGCCGAACTACGCCAAGGCGCGTTCGGATCTCGCAAAGCAGATGGGCCTGGGTCAAGGCGGCCGTAAAGCCGCTCGCTGACACTCCGATCCACGACGATCGAAACGCCTCCCCAGTCCCGCTGGGGAGGCGTTTTTCGTTCCGGCGGGGTCCCCTCGCGACGCCCGGACGCACCGCTTTCGCCATTGTC
>DASVTM010000526.1:0-10090 GCA_036387575.1 Brevundimonas sp. | reverse complement strand
CCCGCCTATCAGCGTGTCGTTGCCGGCGTTTACATAGGGTTGTTGCCCCAGTTGCCCTGCCCAGATGAAGTCATCACCGTCGCCACCATCGACCAAGTCATTGCCGAGCGACGAGAGGAGAACGTCATTGCCCCCCAGGCCAAATATTTGGTCATCCCCGAAGGCGCCGGAAATCAGGTTGGCGGCGTCATTTCCGAAAAGGACATCGTTGAAATCCGAGGCGCTGATGTCTTCGAAGTTGATCAAGGTATCGATGCCCGCGCCGCCGGTGTCCTGCTGACCGCTGAGGCGCAGATCCACCCGAACGCCCGCAGTCGCTGTGCGATAGCTGGCCACGTCGCCGCCATTTACGACGGTGCCGACTCCGACCAACTGAGGAGTCCTTTCTCCGCCCGTCCCGCCATCCATGACGTCATCGCCAAGGCCGCCTTCAATAAAATCTAGCCCTGTGTCACCCTGAATACTGTCGTTGCCGGCTTCACCGTTTAGGGTGTCAAATCCATCGCCGCCAATCAGCATGTCATTGCCGCCGCCGCCACTGATCCGGTCGTTACCGGCGAGGCCGTCGATCGTGTCCTCATCTGCCGTCCCTGTGAGGGTGTCGGCTCCGGAGGTTCCGGTGATGATGGGCATGACGAACTCCTACGAGCGACAAAGCGTTACCGAAGGACTTTTGCAGCCTCAGGTTGGCATCGCAAGCTGCAACAGGGTGGTCATGTGTCTTTGATAATCGAACCAGTAGGAGGACAAGGTCTGACTCCTTGGACTGATGCTGACCCGCTCTCCAGCGTTGAGGTCGCGGTCCTTGGCTCGTCGTAACCCGAGATGCCCTTGAACCAGCGACAACCCGGGCTGTGACCGTCGGAACTCACGGTGCTCACGAGGCCGGCTGTAACGAGGGCGTCTGGAGACACCCTCCTCCGATTTGTTTTTCCCCAATAACTCATTGAAATTGATAGAATGAAAATTCTGCAGTTTTGCAGCTAGCTGTCTGTGAAGCCTCGCCAAGACCTAGCTTCCCAAGCTTCTGGCGCAGTGGAAGACGCTCGACACCTATTACGAGTCCAAGGCCTATCGGGACGCTGTTGAGGATATCCGCCGCTCGCGTGATGTCCGAGGTCGCCGGCACCGTGCGGGGCCGGGCGGGTGGACGCCAGTCGAGGGCCTCCACCGGGGTCTCGGACAGGGCCACATCGCCCGGCAGGACGATCACGGCCACCCCGCCCTTGCCGACGGCGGTGTTGAGGGCGCGGGCCAGGACGCCAGCGATCTGGGCCGGGTTGGAGACCAGTTCGACATAGTCGCTGCACTCGCGGAACAGCTCCTGCGGATGAGTCTCCTGAAAATACCCGAGACCGATCTCCGACGACGGGATGTGCGCGGCGATCGCCAGGACCGGCACGCGGTTACGGTGACAGTCGAACAAACCGTTGATCAGGTGAAGATTGCCCGGACCGCAGCTGCCCGCGCAGACCGCAAGTGCGCCGGTCACCGCCGAATCGGCCCCGGCGGCGAAGGCGGCAGTCTCCTCGTGGCGGACGTGCATCCAGTCGATATCGCCGTGCCGCCTCAGGCTGTCGGTCAGCCCGTTCAGGCTGTCGCCGGTGACACCCCAGACGCGCCGCACACCCGCCGAGGCCAAGGTCTTTGCGATCAGATCAGCGACAGTGGTCATGGATCATGTCCTTGCAAGCGAGTGCGCGAAATCGCTCAGACGCGCCGTCTGAGGTCGATGATCTGGATCACGGCGGCGACAGCGGTGAAGGCCACGCCGAGAAGGCTGACGCCGGTCCATCCGGCGGCGCCCCAGACCAGGGTCGCCAGGGCGGAGCCTGCGGAACCGCCGAGGAACATCGCCCCCATGAACAGGGTGTTGAGCCGCGCCCGCGCCGCGGGCCGCAGCGCATAGACGACGTGCTGGTTGGACACGAGGGCGCTCTGCACCGCGAAGTCCAGAAGAATGACGCCGACCACGAGACCCGCGATCGAGGTCCACAACCCGAACAGTATCCAGGCCCCCAGTGCCAGGACGGCGCCCAGGGCGATGACCGGACGCGGGCCGCTGCGATCCGCGATCCGGCCAGCGAGCGGCGCGGCCAGAATGCCGACGGCGCCGACCACACCGAAGAGGCCGGCTACATCAGCGCCGAGGTTAAACCGCGGCTCCTGCAGCCGCAGCGCCAGAATGGTCCAGAAGGCGGTGAAGGCGCCGAACAGCAGGGCCTGGGTGAAGGCGGCCCGCCGCAAGGCCGGGAACTCCCGCCACAGATGGATCAGGGTCTTCATCAAGGCCGGACAGGACAAGCGGCTGTCGGGGCGGCTGGTCGGCAGAACGACGAGCATCAGACCCCCGGCGACGACGGCCAGCGGCGCGCCGAGCCAGAACATTTCGCGCCACCCCGCATGGGTCGCGACAAGGCCGGCGAGCGTGCGGCTGAGCAGGATGCCGCACAAGACCCCCGCCATCACGGTTCCGACCGTTACCCCGCGCTTTTCGGGGGCGGACAGGTGTGCGGCGAAAGGCACGATCTGCTGGGCCACCGTCGCCGCTATCCCGACGACCAGCGACGCAGCCACCACCAATGCGGCGCCCGGCGCGACGGCGACCGCCGCAAGCGCCAGCGCCAGGACGACGAACTGGATCACGATCAGCCGCTTGCGTTCAACGATGTCGCCCAAGGGCAAGAGCAGGAACAGGCCGAGCGCGTAGCCGAACTGGGTCACTGTGGGGGTGAAACGGGTGAGTGGACCGGGCAGGTCCCGTTCCATCAGACCCAGCATCGGCTGGTTGTAATAGATGTTGGCCACCGCCAGCCCTGCGGCGACGGCCATGGCGAACAGGGTGAACCTCGCGAGCGGGGCGACGGCGGATAGGGATTCTGGTTCGGCCTGCGCCATTGAGTATCAGTCTGCGTTCAGGGGCTCGGAAGGACGTTCAATAATATCGGGGGATCGGGCCGAGCTGCGGCGTCTGGTCGGGCAGATCGACGAAGACCTCGTCGACATAGCACCAGCCCCATCCCTCAGGCGGATCGTAGCCCTCGATGATCGGATGGCGGGTCGCATGGAAATGGGCGGTCGCGTGCCGGTGGGGAGACTGATCGCAGCAGCCGACATGCCCGCACTCGCGGCAAAGCCGAAGGTGCAGCCACGCGGACCCGATCTTCAGGCAGTCCTCGCATCCGCGCGCGCTCGGCGTCACGGTTCGCACCGTCGCCATGTGGCGGCATCCGTCGGTCATGATCCGGTTCCTTCGCGGTTTGCCCGAGCCTCATCATCGAGGGAGGCGAGATATTGGTGAATCTGGCTGACAACAGCCGCGCCTTCGCCGACCGCAGCGGCGACCCGTTTTGTCGAGCCCGCGCGGACGTCGCCAATCGCAAAGACCCCGGCCCGGTCCGTCTGCAGCGACAGAGACGACGTCCCGGTGTTGACGAACCCCTTGTCGTCAAGCGTGACGCAACCCTGCAGCCAAGCCGCATTGGGATCGGCCCCGACGAACAGGAAGAGATGATGCAAATCGCGTCTGTGGGTCTCGCCGGTGCGGCGGTCCCTGAAGACGGCGCCGACCAATCCGCTGTTCAGATCGCCCTCCAAGGCTGTGACCTCGGTATGGGTGTGGATCGTGACATTGGGCAAGGCCGCGATCCGGTCGATCAAGTAACGCGACATCGACGCTTCAAGTCCTGCCCCTCGCACAACGAGGTTCAAAGCTTTGACTTTCGACGCGAGGAAGATCACCGCCTGTCCAGCGGAGTTGCCGCCGCCTACCAGGGCGACTTCCTCACCCGCGCACAGGCGCGCCTCGACTGGCGAGGCCCAGTAAGACACGCCCGAACCCTCGAACGGGGCAAGGTTCTCGATGTCGGGACGGCGATAACGAGCGCCTGACGCCACCACCACGGTGCGTGCGCACACGATCTGCCCGTCCGTCAATTCGAGACGATGCGGATGTCCGAGACCGTCTGAGGCGCAGTCCATACGCGCCACTTCCAACGGGATCGCCAGCTCCGCGCCGAACTTCAGCGCCTGATTGTAAGCTCGCCCCGCAAGGGCTTGACCCGAGATGCCAGTCGGGAAACCGAGATAGTTCTCGATCCGGGCAGAAGCGCCTGCCTGGCCGCCGATGGCGCGCTGGTCCAGCACCAGCACCGACAACCCCTCAGACGCAGCGTAGACGGCGGTTGCGAGACCTGCGGGTCCTGCGCCGACGATGGCGACATCGTACACCTTCGCCGGATCGAGATCGGGTGTCATGCCCAGACAGATGGCGGCTTCCGTCTCGCTGGGGCGGTTCAGCACCGTGCCATTGGGACAGACCATCAGCGGCAGGTCCTCTGCCGCTACGCCCAGACGCTCGACGATGGCACGCCCCTCGGCGTCACTGTCGGCATCCAGAAGGGTGTTGGGATAGCCATTCCGGGTCAGAAAGCCTTGCAGGCGCAACAGGTTTGCGTCGCCCGGCCGGCCGACCAGCACCGAACCGGCGCTTCCGCCTTCGATCAAGCCGACCCGGCGAAGGATCAGCGCGCGCATGACCACCTCGCCAATATCCGCCGAGCCGATCATCAGGGCGCGGAGGTGGGCGGCGTCGATCGGAGCGGCGGTGCATCCTTCTGGTCCGGCCGTTCCCTGAGCCAGGGATGCGCGGCCGGCCAACTGACTGACTTCGCCAGTGAACTGGCCTGCAGTCTGCGTGACGATCATCTTTTCGTGCCCGAGACCATCGCGCCGCACGGCGATGATCGAACCCTCGATGATAAGCCAGACCGGACTCTCAAGATCGCCTATTCCAAACACAACCTCCCCCGGCGCGAACACATGGACAGGACCGCTGGTGAACCGCATCGCGGCTTCCAGAGCAGCGGGTTCAAGGACCGGAAATCTTTGTTCGTGGCGGCTGTCGGTCTCGGTCATTGTGCGTCCCCGTGTCGTCCCGAATGGTAGCGGTTCGCGGCGCTGTACGGACTGTGCTCATCACATCGCCGGTACAGACGCCGATAGTACCGGCTTCCGATTATGGATGAGCCGTTCGGCTCTTGCCGCCAAGAATACGTTGGTATGATGGGCACCCGACGCAGGCATGGACGCCCGGGAGCGGAATGGCTAAGCCTGCCTTTCACGGATGACTGGACCTGCGAACAAGGGGGATTTGTTGAGCAGCCGCCCAAAGACGCAGCCCTCCCCGCTTCTTCGCCTCGCCCTTCCAGTTCTGATCGCGGCGGCGATCTTTCTCGTAGACTCCCTCACGCGCTTCGGGGGCGCGGTCGCGGTGCTCTACACCGTGGTGATCCTTCTGGTCGCCAACGGTAGCGGACGGACGCGAATCCTCTGGGCCGGCGCCGGTTGCGTCGTCCTGACCCTGATCGCGTTTTTGCCTGATCATTTCGGAGAACCCTGGAGCAGCAGTCACGCACGGCTGATTGTGAGTCTCGCTGCGATCACCATCATCACCTTCCTCGCGGTGCGCACGCGCTCAGCCGAGGCTAATTTCGCGGCTCAGGCTCGCGTGCTCGATCTGACCCACGACACGGTCATCATTCACCGGGCAGACCCCGGTGATGAGGACATCGTTTGCTACTGGAACGACGGTGCGGCGGATCTCTTTGGCTTCTCTCGTGAGGAAGCCGTCGGCGCGGCCTGTCAGGACCTTCTACGCACCGAACTGCCTGTGCCGCGTGCCGAGATCGACGCGATCATCGCTACCGCCGGAGCGTGGTCGGGCGAGCTCATCAGGACCCGCAAGGATGGCGCCCGGCTGATACTCTCCAGCCGCTGGTCTGCCCGACAAGGCGCGCGAGGCCGGGAAATCATCGAAACCAGCGCCGACGTCACTGCACAGAGGCTGCTGGACCGTCGCTATCAGGGCATCTTCAACGCCGCGGGTTTCGCAATATGGGAAGCCGACTGGTCCCTTATCCGTCGCGCGATCCTCGACCTCAAGCAACAAGGCATTGGGGATCTGGAAGCCTACCTGCTCGCGCATCCCGCGTTTGTCCGACAGATGGTCCAGGACGTCGCCATTCTTGACATCAACGCGGTCGCTGTCCGGCTTTTCGAGGCGGACAGTCGCGAGGAACTGATCGGTCACAGCCTCGCCCGCAGTTTCACCGCTACAACCGAGACGGCCTTCGCCCGGGCGCTGGCGAAGGTGGACGCCGGCGCCCAACAGGTCGAACTGGAAACCCTCTATCAGACGCTCAAAGGCAACCCGCTCGAGGTGCTCATCCGCGTCACCGTTCCAGACAGCGACGGGGCTTGGGATCGAGTGCTGGTCACTGCGCTGGACCTGACCGAACGCAACAGGATGCAGACCAGACTGAACGAGACTCTGGCCGAGCTGTCCCACGCCTCACGGATCTCGATGCTGGGCGAGTTGGCGGCGTCCATTGCGCATGAAGTGAACCAGCCGCTCGCGGCAGTCGTCACCTATGGAGAGGCGGGTCGGCGCTGGCTGGCGCGCGACCCCCTCGACCGGGCGGAGCTCTCCGACTGTATCGAGCACATCATGGCCAACGGTCGCAGAGCTACCGACGTCATCGGACGTGTCCGCAGTCTGGCGAAGCAAGGACAGGGTCAGATCGCCCGCTTGTCCCTTGCTGCCACCGCAACCGAGGCCGGCGCCTTGCTGGAGCGCGAGTTACGCGCGCACGGCGTTCGCTATCACGAGGAGATCGCTCCCGACCTGCCCGAGATCGATGGAGATCGGGTCCAGTTGCAGCAGGTAATTATCAATCTGCTGATGAACGCGGTTCAAGCCATGCAGACGACACCGGAGGTCGAACGAATCCTGATCCTTTCGATTTCGACGCCTGGCGAGGCTCACGTTCGCCTTGAGGTGCGCGACCACGGGCCGGGCATTGCGCCGGAACAGGCTGGGCGGTTGTTCCAGTCCTTCGCCACCACGAAGGCGGACGGCCTGGGTATGGGCCTGTCTATCTGCCGCTCCATCATCGAGGCGCACCATGGTCAAATCAGTCTGACCAACCACGATGATGGCGGAGCCTCCGCCGTCATCCTTCTCCCTGTTCCCGCACCGGAGGCCACATGAGCGACCAGACTGCAGACACCGTTGGCTCCGGTCCGGTCGTCTATGTTCTCGACGATGACGCGGAGGTGCGTGGCGCCCTGTCCAGCTTGTTGAGATCCGCCGGTCATGGGGTCCAGACCTTCGAGAGCACTGAGGCTTTCCTGTACGGGATATCACCGACGAGACCCTCATGCCTTCTCCTGGACATCCGACTGGGCGACGACGACGGGCTGGAGTTCCAGAACCGGCTGAAGGACGTCGATATCACGATCCCGGTGATCCTGATGACGGGCCACGGCGATATTCCGATGACGGTGCGCGGGATGAAGGCGGGTGCGATCGACTTCCTGGCCAAGCCAACCGACGACGGGGCCCTGCTGGCGGCCGTAGACACGGCGCTGGCCGCCGACGCGCAACGACGCTTAAGCCGGTCGCAGTCCGACACGCTTGAGCAACTTTATGCCTCGCTGACCAACCGCGAACGCGAGGTGATGGGCTTGGTCACCGCAGGCCTGATGAACAAGCAGGTCGCCGGCAAGCTCGGCCTCAGCGAGATAACCGTCAAGATTCACCGCGGTCACGTCATGCGTAAGATGCAGGCGGATTCACTGGCCGATCTGGTGCGAATGGCCGAACTTCTGGGCGGACGGGCGACTGACGCCTCGCGCTATACGTCCGTATGATCGTTTCCCGGCGCTAAAAGATTGATAAGGGACCCCAATTGCGGCGACGACCGCGAGGAGTCCGGGTGTCCCGTATTTTCGTTTCGATAGTGGATGACGACGCCGGTAGTCGCGGAGCGACAGCCAGTCTGGTGCGATCGCTCGGGCTGGCCGTGGACGTCTTCGCTTCCGCTCGTGAGTTTCTCGCATCGCCATCCTGGGTGACGACGGCGTGTTTGATCACCGACATTCACATGCCCGAGATCAGCGGGCTGGAACTTCAGACACGACTGCGCGCCCTGCGGCCCGACTGCCCTGTGCTCGTCGTTACCGGATTCCCGACTGAAGCCGTGCGCGACATGGCGATTGAGGGAGGCGCTGCCGGCTTCTTCGCCAAACCGCTCGGCTCCGATTTCCTGACCTGCCTCGAAGGCCAGATCACTACCTGACCGTTGATCCTGCGGCGGCGCGTTCGGCCCCACACAGCAAAAAGCGGGCGCCGTTTCCGACGCCCGCCCGCTTCTGGACTTCAAGATCAGTAATTCACGCCCGGCGCGGCGCGGGTGATCTCGAACAGGAACCACGTCCGCCGTTCTGTCTCGTCGATCCAGTTCTCCAGCAGGCTGGCCGTCGCGACGTCCCCGTATTCATCGCAAACGTCGTGCACCTGGCGCATGGCGCCCACCAGCTGCTGATTGTCCTCGCGCAGCTCCGACAGCATGTCCTTCGGATCGACATAGTCTGCGTCATTATCGAGGATGCGGCTCTGACGCGCGATCTGGCCGATCGAGCGGATTGTCGTTCCGCCGATCTTGCGCGCCCGCTCGGCGATCGGATCGGTCATGGCGAACAGCTGGTCGCCCTGCTCGTCCAGTAGCAGGTGATAGTCGCGGAAGTTCGGGCCGCTCATGTGCCAGTGAAAGTTCTTGGTCTTCAGGTAGACGGCGAAAACATCCGCAAGCAGGGCGCTCAGGCCGGCGGAGATGTCGCGGGTCGCTTCCGGCTTGAGATCGGTCGGGGTCCGCAGAGGGCGTTGGCGGACATCGTCAGCAGTTTTCAGGTCAGGCATCTTCGGCTCCGGGGCAAATAGCTGGTGGCCGGAAAACGGCCATGGCCCCTTCCTAGACCTGCAGATGCAGAGGCCTAGCCATACGAAGGTTTCACATACTTTCGGTTGATTGAGCCTCTTTGGAACGACGCCTAGCGTCTGAATGTCGCCGGGCTTCGGAAGCGAACCGCCGGTCTCTTTTCCAAAGACATCAGCAGTGAGCGCCAACCCATGACCTCGTTTCAGAACTTCCAACCGATCGCCATCACCGACCGCCGTCGGATCTTGATCGGCGGTGCGGCTATCGCTGGCCTGTCACTCACAGCAGCGAACGCCGAGGCGACTTCCAAAACCCCACAGCCCAATGCCGGGCCACATCAGGAGGACAAGACCATGAGCTATGTCACCACCAACGACGGCGTCGAAATCTTCTACAAGGACTGGGGTCCCAAGGACGCCCAACCGATCGTTTTCCACCACGGCTGGCCGCTCAGCTCGGACGACTGGGACGGTCAGATGATGTTCTTCCTGTCCAAGGGTTTCCGCGTCGTCGCTCACGACCGTCGCGGTCATGGTCGGTCCAGCCAGGTCTCCGACGGCCACGACATGGACCATTACGCCGCAGACGCCGCCGCCGTTTACGAGCATCTCGGCCTGACGAATGCGGTCCATATCGGCCACTCCACGGGTGGCGGCGAAGTCGTCCGGTATGTGGTCAAGCACGGCGCCGGCAAAGTCGCCAAGGCGGTCCTCGTCAGCGCCGTCCCGCCGCTGATGCTCAAGACCGAAACCAATCCCGAAGGCCTGCCGATCGAAGTGTTCGATGGCTTTCGGTCAAGCCTCGCCGCAAATCGCGCCGAGTTCTACAAGGCAGTCGCCTCAGGCCCCTTCTATGGCTTCAATCGGTCGGGCGTGACGACCCTGCAGGGTGTCGTCGACAACTGGTGGCGTCAGGGCATGATCGGCGGCGCCAAGGCCCACTACGACGGCATCAAGGCCTTTTCCGAGACCGACTTCACTGAAGAGCTGAAGGTCATGAACGTCCCGACGTTGGTGTTGCAGGGTGATGACGATCAGATCGTCCCCTACAAGGACGCTTCGTTGAAAGCGGCCGCTTTGCTGAAGAATGGCACGCTGAAGATCTACCCAGGCTATCCCCACGGAATGTTGACCACCCACGGCGATGTCATCAACCCGGACCTTCTGGCCTTCATTCAAGCCTGACTGAAGTTGAGCCGCGCCACCTTGGCGCGGCTCAGCTGGAGGGGCGTCAGCACCATCGTTCAATGTGACTCCGCCGCATGTAGCTGGTCGACCTTGCCGCCCGATGCTCGAGCCGCCCGATACAGC
>DASVTM010000525.1:0-9696 GCA_036387575.1 Brevundimonas sp. | reverse complement strand
CTGAAGTGGCGAGACGTAAAGTTCACCGGTCGCTTCACGCCCTTCCGCCACCTCGCCTTCTTTCCCGAACAGGCCGCGAACTGGGAATGGCTCGACGCAAGGGTCCGGTCTTTGGATAAGCCGCGCATCCTGAACCTGTTCGGCTACACCGGCGTCGCCTCGCTGGCCGCCGCTGCCGCCGGAGCCGAAGTCACCCACGTCGACGCCTCCAAGAAGTCGGTCGCTTATGCCCGCGAGAACGCCGAAGCCTCCGGCCTGTCCGACAAGCCGATCCGCTGGATCGTCGAGGACGCCCGCAAATACGTCGCGCGCGAGGTCCGTCGCGGGGCCAAATATCAAGGCATCATTCTCGACCCGCCCAAATACGGACGCGGTCCTACGGGTGAGGTTTGGCGACTGTTCGAGGACATGCCTACCCTGCTCAAGGACTGCGCCGCCCTGCTGGCCAACGACGCGTCGTTTCTGCTGCTGAACGCCTATGCCGCCCGCGTCTCCGGCCTGTCGCTCGCCCATCTGATGGCTGAGGCGACCCATGACCGGGGCGGCCGGATCGACTGGGGCGAACTGGCCCTGTCCGAAGACGCACAGAAAGACGGCAGCGACGCCCGCGCCATCGGCCTGAGCTTCTTCGCGAGGTGGTCGGCATGACTGATGAGCGTCTGATCACCTCCCTGACCAACGACACGGTTAAGGCCGTTCGCGCGTTGAGTATGCGCAAGGAGCGCGAGGCGACGGGGCTGTTTCTCGCCGAGGGGCTGAAGTTCATAGGCGAAGCACTTGATCAGGGTCGGACGCCGAAAACCCTGCTTGTCGGGATGGAGGCGCGACCGCATCCGCTGCTGGACCGCGCGAAGGCCGAAACCATCCGGACAGGCGGTGAGGTCGTCATCGTCACCCATCCGATCCTCGAGAAGATCAGCCGCCGCGAGAACCCGCAGACGGTGCTGGCCGTATTCGAGCAGGCCTTCACGCCGCTGTCCGCGCTGAAGCCCGAAACCGCGCCCTGCTGGGTGGCGCTGGAACAGGTACGCGATCCGGGCAATCTCGGCACCATCATCCGTACGGCGGACGCGGCGGGTTGCGGCGGCGTCATCCTGATCGGCGACTGCGTCGATCCGTTCTCGGTTGAGGCGGTGCGCGCGACCATGGGCTCGGTCTTCGCCGTGACCATATCGAGGACGACGGCCGCTGCGTTTCTGGCCTGGCGTGAAAGCTGGCCCGGCAGTGTCATCGGCACCCGTCTGGACGCGACCCACGGCTATCGCGACGCGGCGTATGCCAAGCCTGCGCTGATCCTCATGGGCAACGAACAGGCCGGCCTCACCGATGAGCTGGCCGCCGCCTGTGACGTCAACGTCAAGATCCCGATGCGCGGCCGGGCCGACAGCCTGAACCTCGCCATCGCCACCGGGGTGATGGTCTATGCGGTCACCGATACCTGACTGTCAGCTTTCGGGGCTCAGTCCTCGACCTTCAACCGGGTCATGCCGACGAGAGCTAGAATGGTCACGATCGCCGTGGCGCTCAGATACAGGCCGACCGCTGGTAGGCCGACGTTCCGGGCCAGCCAGGTCGCTGCGAACGGCGCGACCGAAGCTCCGACGATGCCCGCCAGATTGAACGCCACCGAGGCGCCCGTGTAACGCACCGCCGCGCGGAACGGCCGGGCCATGGCGGCGCTGAGCGGACCATACGTCGCTCCCATCAGGGCGAACCCGAGCGAGAAGAAACACAGCAGCCCCGTCAATCCGGCGCTGAACAGCGGCGCGATCAGCAGGCCGAAAATGGCGATGCCGATCGAGGCGGCGATCAGCACGGTCAACTGGCCGAACTTGTCGGCCGCCAGAGCCGAGATCGGAATCAAGGCCCCGAAGAAGATCACGCCGATCAGCTGGATCGGCAAGATGTCGGCGCGCGTGAAGCCCATCGCCGTCGTCGCCCAGCCCAGTGCGAACACGGTCATCAGATAGAACAGCAGGAAGGTCGTCGTCGCGCCCAGCGTCCCCAGCAGCAACGCCATCTTGTAGCGGCCCAGAAGCGTCAGGATGGGCGCCTTGACCCGTTCTGCGCGCTCGATGACGCGGCTGAACTCGGGCGTTTCGGTGATCCGCAAACGCACCCAGAGACCCACCAGAACGAGGATCGAACTGGCCAGGAACGGCGTCCTCCAGCCCCATGACAGGAACGTCTCATCGCTCATGGTCGAGGTCAGGATGATGAAGGCGCCGGTGGACAGGATAAAGCCGATCGGCGCGCCCAGTTGCGGGAACATGCCGAACCACGCCTTGCGTCCCGGAGGGGCGTTCTCGGTCGCCAGCAGCACCGCCCCGCCCCACTCGCCGCCAAGCCCCAGCCCTTGGCCGAACCGACAAAGTGCCAACAGCAAGGGAGCCAGCAGTCCGACGTCGGCGTAGGTCGGCAGCAGGCCGATACAGATCGTCGAAAGCCCCATGGTCATCAGGGCCGCCACAAGCGTCGCCTTGCGTCCCACACGGTCGCCGAAATGTCCGAACACCACGGCGCCGATCGGCCGGGCGAAGAAGGCCAGGGCGAAGGTCGCGAACGACTGCAGCATGGCTGTCGTCGGGTCGCCGCCCGGGAAGAACAGCTTTGGAAACACCAGCACCGCCGCCGCTGCATAGATGTAGAAATCGAAGAACTCGATCGTCGTGCCGATCAGGCTGGCGAACAGCACTCGCCGCTTCGACGCCGGACTGGGCGGGATCAGCAGATCAGCGTCGTTCACGGGCGTATCCTCGGGCGTATTGGGGGCGTCCTTGATGCATCGGATGCGCGGAGGTTGGCGTCAGGTCAAGCTGTGAAGCGTGGCTTTATTCGGCGGGCTGAACGGAAGCGACCATTGGTCGCTCAGCATAGCGCCGCGCCAGCACGGCGCAGACGAACAGCTGGATCTGATGGAACAGCATCAGCGGCAGAACGATCAGGCTGACCGCTTGACCCGCAAACAGGATGGCGGCCATCGGGATGCCGCTGGCCATGCTCTTCTTGGACCCGCAGAAGACGATCGCGATCTCGTCCTCTTTCGAGAACCCCAGCCTGCGGCTGGCGATCGTGGCCGCGACCATGATGACGGCCAGAATCACCAGGTTCAGGACGATGACCACGCCCAGATCGACGGGGCTGAGCTTGGCCCAGACGCCCGCGACCATGCCCGCGCTGAACGCTCCGTAGACGACCAGCAGGATCGAGCCGCGATCGACGTAGCCCGCCAGTTTGGCGTGCCGGATCAGCAGCCCTCCGATCACCGGCCGGGCCAACTGACCGAGTGCGAACGGCAGCAGTATCTGCAGCGCGATGTCCTCGATGGCCTTCAACGAGACTCCGCCGCCAGAACCGGGCAGCAGCATCGACACGAGGATCGGCGTGATCAGCACCCCGAGCAGGTTGGACACCGAGGCGCTGCACAGGGCCGCCGGGACATTGCCGCGCGCAATCGAAGTGAAGGCGATCGACGACTGCACCGTCGATGGCAGCAGGCACACATAAAGCAGGCCGATGGCGATCTCCGGCGTCAGCCACCGCCCGGTGAGCGCATGCACGCCCAGCCCCACGATAGGAAACAGCACGAAGGTGATGGCCAGAACCAGCGACTGCAGCCGCCAGTTCGACAACCCCGCCCAGATCGCAGCCGGCGAAAGCCGGGCGCCATACAGGAAGAACAGCAGCGCCACCGCTGCCGTCGTCGCCCACTCCGCCACGACCGCCCCCTGCCCCCGCGCCGGGAGGACGGCTGCGATGGCTACTGTCGCGATCAGCATCAGCAGATAGGGGTCGATCAGGCGGCGCAGCGTGGTCATCAGGCGTTCCGGGTCATGTCGTCCGGGCGGTTTGGGCCTGCGAGCGAACAGACTCAACCTTGGCGGAAAGCGTGCAACCTCACGAAGGGTGACGTTCTCTTGCTCGGCGTCTGAGTAGAGCAGACGTCATTACAGCCCTCTTGGCTTTACCTTGTTGGTCGGATCGGCGCTGGCCGGGTCCTCAGGCCAGGGATGGCGGGGGTAGCGGCCTCGCATATCGGCGCGGACGGCGGACCAGCTGCCGGACCAGAAGCCCGGCAGGTCCTTGGTCATCTGCACCGGACGGCGCGCGGGCGACAGCAGGGCGAGCGTCAACGGCACGCGAGCGTTCCCGCCGACAGTCGGGTGGGTCTTGAGACCGAACAGTTCCTGCACCCGGATATCCACGCGCGGTCCGCCTTCAGCCGCATAGTCGATGGCGGCGGATCCCAGCGGCGTGGTCAGGCGCGCGGGCGCGAGTTCGTCGAACGCCCGCTGTCGGTCCCACGGGATCAGCGTCCGCAACCCTTGCTCCAGCGCGCCGTCGGGGATGTTCTCCAGCGACTGAACCGTCTCCAACAACGGCCAAAGCCATATCTCGCGCTCGGCCAGAAGCCCGGCGTCGGTCACATCCGGCCAGCCGGCCTCCAGCGCGGACAGCCAGCGCAGTCGAGCCCGCAGGCCGGAAGCTCGCTCGCCCCACTTCAGACCGGACAGGCCGCCACGTTCAACCTCGGCCTTGAGCGCAGCGGTGATGGCGGCGCGGTCGGGAGCGCCTGTGATCTTCTCATCGACGACGATGGCGCCTAGCCTGCGGATCCGGCGCATGACCATCCGGCCTGAAGGCTCGCGGGTCAGCCGGTCCTCGGTCGTGATCTGAGCTTCCAGCATCGCCGGATCGACCGGCGCGGCCAGACGAATCCGGTCGCGTGCGTCTCCACCGCCGACCTCGGCAACGGCCAGCCAAGGCTCACGCGCCAGCGGATCGGTCGGGTCGAGAAAGGCTCCACGTCCCGAGGCCAGCAGCACCTCGCCCGGCTTGCCGCGCGCCTTGGCGATCCGCTCCGGGAAGGCCGCGGCCAACAGGGCGCCGACATCGGCCTCGCCACCCCGCCCTGCCCGTTTCATCGCCGCACGGCTCCAGCGATCTGCCAGTTTCATGGCGTCGCGAGCGCGAGGCGAGCGGTCCCTATCCAGCCCCCGCAGCCGCTCACGTATATCGACATCGTTGCCGCCGAGGCCCGGCTCCGACAGCACTGCCGCCAGCCGAGCACCTAACAGCGCATCCCCGGCGTCAGCCGCCACGGCGACCAGATGCGCCAGACGGGGGGTCAGCGGGATGCCGATCAGCCGCCGTCCGTGCGCGGTCAACGCACCCGCCTCATCCAGCGCACCGAGCCGGATCAGGACATTCCGCGCCTCCGCGAAGGCTCCAGCGGGCGGCGGATCCAGCAACGCCAGCCCCTCTGCCGACCGCGCGCCCCAGCGCGCGAGATCGAGCGCGAACGCCGTCAGGTCGGCCTCGAGAATTTCCGGTCTCTGGTGCGGGACCAGACCGCGCGTCTGTTCCTCGTCCCACAGCCGGTAGCAGACGCCGGATTCGATCCGCCCTGCCCGCCCCCGGCGTTGTTCCGCCGAGGACTTGCTGACCCTAACCGTGACCAGTCGCGTCAGGCCGCTGGACGCCTCGAACCGGGGCACGCGCGACAAGCCGCCATCGATGACGACCCGCACGCCTTCGATGGTCAGGCTGGTCTCCGCGACGGAGGTGGCGAGAACGATCTTGCGACGCCCGGGCGGTGACGGATCGAGCGCCCGGTCCTGCTCGGCCTTATCGAGCGCACCGTACAGGGCGACGATGTCCACCGCCGGATCCCGCACCTGCTCGTTGAGCCTCTGCAGCGTGCGATGGATCTCGCCTTGGCCCGGCAAGAACGCCAGAATCGAACCGGTCTGATCAGTCAGGGCCAGACGGCAGGCGCGCGCCATGGCGTCCTCGAACCGTTCGGCGGCGTTGCGACCAAGGTAGAGGGTCTCGACCGGGAACATCCGCCCCTGCGCCTCGATCACCGGCGCGCCCCTGAGGAGCCCGGACACACCCGCGATATCCAGCGTCGCCGACATCACCAGCAGCTTCAGGTCGGGGCGCAGCAGCGACTGGCTCTCACGCGCCAGCGCCAGACCCAGGTCGGCGTCAAGGCTGCGCTCGTGGAACTCATCGAACAGGACCGCGCCGACACCCTCCAGACCCGGGTCGTCCAGGATCATGCGGGTGAAGACGCCCTCGGTGATGACCTCGATCCGCGTCTTCGGCCCGATCCGACTCTGCAGCCGCGTCCGATACCCGACCGTGTCGCCCGCAGCCTCACCCAATGTCTTGGCCATTCGTTCCGCGGCGGCGCGTGCGGCCAGCCGTCGGGGCTCGAGCACGAGCACCTTCATTCCTGCCAGCCAAGGCTGATCCAGCAGCGCCAACGGCACGACCGTCGTCTTGCCCGCCCCCGGAGGCGCTGCGAGCACGACCGCATCCGACCCGGCGAGCGCGGCTTTCAGATCGTCGAGAACGGCGTGGATGGGGAGCATTACGGGGCTCAACTAGCGCAAAGAGCCGCGCTCAAGTAGCGCGAATGCCGGTAGCGCCAGAGGGGAATGCCGCGCTTTGTCGGCCACGCATGGGGTCACTAAAGCGTCGTGCCACGGTCATCGCGCTGATACCGCGTTGCGCAAGCCGTTTTCCATGGTTAGCGTCCGCCCAAACCGGCAGGGGCCGGGGCAAAAAAGTCGAGGGGTAATCCATGTGGCGCGTTAAATCGCTAGACGCGATTCTAGCCACGGCCGAGAAGAAGTCTCTTCATCGGTCGCTAGGTCCAATTCAGCTCACCCTTTTGGGCATCGGCGCCATCATCGGCACCGGCATTTTCGTTCTGACCGCAGCCGCTTCGCAAAAGGCCGGCCCGGGCATGATGCTCAGTTTCGTCATCGCCGGCGCCGTCTGCGCCGTCGCGGCGCTCTGTTATTCCGAACTGGCGGCCATGGCCCCGGTCTCGGGTTCCGCCTACACCTACACCTATGCCGTTATGGGCGAACTTCTCGCCTGGACCGTCGGTTGGGCCCTGATCCTCGAATACGCCGTGGCCGCCGCCGCGGTTTCCGTCGGCTGGTCGGGCTACGTGCTGGGGTTGATAGAAAACGGGCTCGGGTTCGACTTCCCCGACCTCTTATCCGCCGGCCCGGTCTGGGCCATGCAGGGCTTTATTCCTGTTCCCGACTTCTCGGCAGGCATCATCAACATCCCGGCCATTGTCGTCGCGCTGCTCGTGACGTGCTTGCTGATGATCGGCACCACGGAGTCGGCACGGGTCAACGCGGTTCTCGTGCTCATCAAGATCGTCGCACTGGCCGTCTTCATCGTCATCACCTTGCCGGTAGTGAAGGCCGCGAACCTCTCGCCGTTCGCGCCGAACGGCATGTTCGGCGCCTATTCGGGCATGGGGGTCGTCGGCGCAGCCGCCTCGATCTTCTTCGCCTATGTGGGTTTCGACGCTGTTTCGACAGCGGCTGAAGAGACCAAGAACCCCCAACGCAACGTGCCCATCGGCCTGATCGGCTCGCTGGCCATCTGCACCGTCTTCTATCTGTTGGTCGCCCTCGGCGCGGCTGGCGCCATCGGCGCTCAACCCGTCGTCGGCGCTGCTGGTGAAGCCGTTCAACCCGGTTCGCCTGCATTCGTCGCCGCCTGCGCCCTGCAGGCTAATGCCGAGGCTCTCGTCTGTTCGAACGAAGCCCTGGCTCACGTCCTGCGGGTCATCGGCCACCCACAGATCGGCAACGCCCTCGGCACCGCCGCCCTGCTGGCCCTCCCTTCGGTCATCCTGATGATGATCTACGGCCAGACCCGCATCTTCTTCGTCATGGCGCGCGACGGCTTGCTGCCCGAAGGCCTGACCAAGATCCACCCCAAGTGGAAGACGCCTTATATCGTGACCGCCTTCACCGGCATCGCGGTGGCCATCGCCGCTGCGCTGTTCCCTGTCGGACAACTGGCCGATATCTCGAACTCCGGCACCCTGTTCGCCTTCTTCATGGTGTCGATCGCGGTGCTGGTGTTGCGGGTCAAGGATCCACACCGCAAGCGGCCGTTCCGCACGCCTCTGCTCTGGGTGTTCGCACCTCTGTCCGCGTTCGGCTGCGCCTTCCTGTTCTGGAACCTGCCGCACGACGCCAAGATGGTGCTGCCGATCTGGGGCGGCATCGGCCTGGTGATCTACTTCCTGTATGGATATCGCAAGAGCCACCTGGGCCGTGGCCACATGGAGGTCCATGAGAACGACCCGGACATCCCGCCGCCGCCAGCGACGCCGATGACCTGATCGGTTGCAGATGAGGAAAAGGCCCCGGAGCAATCCGGGGCCTTTTTCTTTGTGTTGGTGCGGATGAGAGGACTCGAACCTCCACACCTTGCGATGCCAGAACCTAAATCTGGTGCGTCTACCAGTTCCGCCACATCCGCATCGGTAGGCGTGAGCCTCTACAACGACCGAATGCGCTGCGTCCACTCCCCACCGGTGCAAAGACGGATCGGATAGCCGCCTCGCCCGAGTTCACCGAAGATCGCGCAGAACCGCCGGAAGCAACTCAGGCAAGTCCTCCGCAATGAGTCCGGCGCCAAAGCGGTTGGCAGCGTCGGCGTGCATCCAGACGGCGGCACACGCCGCTTCGAAGCTATCCATCCGCTGAGCGATCAAGCCGGCGATCATACCCGCCAGCACGTCTCCGCTGCCGGCTGTCGCCAGCCACGCCGCGCCGTTCCGATTGACCCTCAGCCGCCCGTCAGGCGAAGCGATGATGGTCTCGCGGCCCTTTAGCACAATGATGGCCCCGGCGACCCGTGCCGCCTCCCACGCGGCGTTCTCACGTCCATGCTTGAGCAGGTTGGGAAACACCCGCTCGAACTCGCCTTCGTGCGGGGTCAGGACGTCGTCGCGGTCGAGGCAGGCGAACAGGGCCTTTGGCCGATCCCTGAACACCGTCAGGGCGTCGGCGTCCACGACCATGGCCGCGCCCGTTCTACCGAGCGCCGCCAGGTTGTAGCCGGTCTCCTCGTTCACGCCCGCCGCCGGGCCGATGACGACGGCGTCCAGGGAATCCGCGAGCCGTCCCAGCGCTTCAGGCGACAGGAACTCGTCCAGCATGATCGCCGTGACCGTCGGTGCGATGACTGCGGCCGCGCCGAGCGGACACAGGATGCGCACGAGCCCAGCTCCGATCCTGAGACCCGCTCTGGCCGCCAGCCTCGCCGCCCCCGTATTGTAGGCCGCGCCGGAGACGACGCCGAGTCGCCCCCTCTGATGTTTGTGCACATCCAGGCCTGGCCACGGCAGATTATTGCGCCAAAGCACCGGCTCATTGGATTCGGTCATCAATCACTCCGTCCGCGGACACGGAAAATACAAATGGGGCTTGCCTTATGGTGCAATGCGATGTCCCTTTCGGACCTGAGCGTCTGGCCAATCAAGAGCCGCCTCGGGATTGCGATGAAAAAGATTGAAGCCGTCATCAAGCCTTTCAAGCTGGACGATGTGAAGGAGGCGCTCCAGGACATCGGAGTGCAAGGCATGACTGTGCTGGAGGCCAAGGGATATGGTCGTCAGAAGGGACATTCCGAACTCTACCGGGGAGCCGAATACGTCATCGACTTCCTGCCCAAGATCAAGATCGAGGTGGTGGTCGCAGACGACCTCTACCCTGCAGTCGTCGAGGCCATCCAGACCGCCGCTCGCACGGGCAAGATCGGCGACGGCAAGATTTTCGTCACCGAGGTGATCGAGGTCATCCGTATCCGCACCGGAGAGACGGGTGCCCAGGCCGTTTGAGTTCAACCACCCGGCGGACGTCTATC
>DASVTM010000524.1:0-7990 GCA_036387575.1 Brevundimonas sp. | reverse complement strand
CACCACCAGCGACATCACGCGCGGCTTCAGCAGCTGGAAGAAGTCTTCCGGCTGGGCGGTGGAGAGAGCGGAGACGGTAGGGACGGTCATCACGGGGCTTCTACAGGATGGTTGCGGTGAAACGAAGTCGTCGTCAGCGCGGTTTCCATCGGTGATAGGTCAGCGCAAGGGCGATGCAGCGGCGAACCGGCCCCTCCGGAAGCTCATCGTCGATGCCGAAGCGCAACTCGCGATCGCCAATAACGGTCAGGTCGTCCGGATAGAGACTGCGGAAGGTGTCGGCCAGCGACGTCTTGCAGTTCACGAACAGGCCGTAGTGGCTGGGTCCGACAGCATTGATCCGGATGGTACTGCCCGTCCTGGGCTGATGCGTCACGAAGCTGGGCTCGCCCCATTTGAGGACTTCTTCAAGAGGCCCCACCCGCTCCGTTTCTGCGACATCAAGTATCAGGCGACGCAGGTTCAGAAGGCGTTCGCGTACCCGCTGCTCGTAGCGGTCGAAAACGGGAGGTGGCTCGCACTCTGTCACGCCCCGGATCCAGAAGAGAAACGGGCCGACGACAGTCTGTCGCCGGCCCCGAGTTCAGTCAGTGTGCGTCTTCCTTGACCACCGGTAGTTCGTTGAACTGGTGATGCGGAGGAGGCGACGACAGGGTCCATTCCAGCGTCGTGGCGCCTTCGCCCCACGGGTTGGCGACGCCGGGACGACGACGGATCGCCGCTTCGGCCAGCATGACCAGGAACACGCCGACGCCGACGATGGTGATCACATAGCCGATCGAGGACACAAGGTTCCAGAACGCGAAGGCGTCAGGATAGTCGACATAACGACGCGGCATGCCCTGCAGACCGAGGAAGTGCTGCGGGAAGAACACGACGTTGACGCCGACGAACATGATCCAGAAATGGGTCGCGCCGAGGAACTCGTTGTACTTCACGCCGAACATCTTCTCGAACCAGTAGTAGAAGCCGGCGAAGATCGCGAACACGGCGCCCAGCGACAGGACGTAGTGGAAGTGCGCCACGACGTAATAGGTGTCGTGCAGGCTGTAATCGATGCCCGCGTTGGACAGGACCACGCCAGTCACGCCGCCGACGGTGAACAGGAAGATGAAGCCGATGGCCCAGAGCATGGGCGTCTTGAAGTCGATCGAACCGCCCCACATCGTCGCGATCCAGCTGAAGATCTTCACGCCCGTGGGCACGGCGATGATCATGGTGGCGGCGACGAAATAGGCCCGCAGGTTTACCGTCATGCCGACCGTGTACATGTGGTGGGCCCACACGATGAAGCCGATGAAGCCGATGGCGACCATGGCATAGGCCATTGCGAGATAGCCGAAGACCGGCTTGCGCGAGAAGGTCGACACGATGTGCGAGATAATGCCGAAGCCAGGCAGGATCAGGATGTACACCTCGGGGTGACCGAAGAACCAGAACAGGTGCTGGAACATCACCGGATCGCCGCCGCCTGCCGGATCGAAGAAAGCGGTGCCGAAGTTGCGGTCGGCCAGCAGCATCGTGATGGCGCCGGCAAGCACCGGCAGCGAAAGCAGCAGCAGGAAGGCCGTGATCAGCACCGACCAGGCGAACAGCGGCATCCTGTGCAGCGTCATGCCCGGCGCGCGCATGTTGAAGATGGTGGTGATGAAGTTGATGGCGCCGAGGATCGAGGATGCGCCCGCGACGTGCAGGGCGAAGATCGCGAGGTCGCCCGCAGGTCCCGGAGAACCCTTCGTGGAGAGCGGGGGATAGATGGTCCAGCCCCCGCCAATCCCGTGGCCTGAGCCGCCGTCTGCGAACATCGACATGATCAACAGGCACCAGGCGGCGACCAGCAGCCAGAACGACACGTTGTTCATGCGCGGGAACGCCATATCCGGCGCACCGATCATGATCGGAACGAACCAGTTGCCGAAGCCGCCGATCATGGCGGGCATGACCATGAAGAAGATCATGATCAGGGCGTGGGCGGTGACCGTAGCGTTATAGCCGTGCTTCGAAGCATCGACGATGCCGAGATACTGGACCCAGGAGCCCTCCTTGAACAGCTGGATGCCGGGCTCGGCCAGTTCCCAGCGGATCAGACCGGACAGGGCCCCGCCCACGATGCCCGCCATGATGGCGAACAGCAGGTACAGGGTGCCGATGTCCTTGTGGTTGGTCGACAGAAACCAGCGGGTAAAGAACCCGGGCTTGTGGTCGTGCTCGGCATGGGCGTCGTGCCCCGGAGCGGCGTGATCGTCGGCAGTGATGTCGGTGGCCATGATCTTTTCGTAGGCTCGCGGTTACTGGGCGGCCGAAGGGGCGGCGGGAGCGGCGGCGGACGTGGTCGCCGGTGCGATTGCGGTTGACGGGCCGTTACCGGGTGCGCCGGTCGTGGCGCCGACGGGAGCAGCAGGACCGTCGGTCGTCGCCGGAGCAGCCATGTTCACTCCGGGAGCGACTGGAGCGCCCGTCGTGCCGGCCGCAATCTGAGCGGTGGTGCCGCCCGGAGCTTCGGCTGCCGTCTTCGGCGTCATCGAGCCACCTTTGGAGACAACCCACTGGGCGAAGGCGGCTTGCGAGACCACGTGGATCTCGATCGGCATGAAGGCGTGGTCGTCGCCGCACAGTTCCGAGCACTGGCCGTAGAAGACGCCTTCACGCTCGGCGCGGAACCAGGTCTCGTTGACCCGGCCAGGGACGGCGTCAGTCTTGAGGCCGAACGCCGGCAGAGCGAAATTGTGGATCACGTCGGCCCCGGTCACCAGCACGCGAACGACCTTGCCGACTGGAACCACCAGCGGCTCGTCGGCGGCCAGGCGATACAGGTCGTGCGGCATGCCGCGCTTGGCCAGCTCTTCTTCGGGCAGGATGTTGGAGACGTATTCCGCGATGCCCTGGTCAGGGTACTCGTAAGCCCAGTTCCACTGGTTTCCGGTCGCCTTGATGGTCAGGTCCGGCGTCGGCATGTCATGGTAGGCGAACAGCAGGCGGAATGAGAACAGGGAGATGCCGACCAGAATCATAACTGGCAGGATCGTCCAGATGATCTCGATCGTGGTGTTGTGGCTCCAGCGCGCAGGCACCGGGTTGGACTTCTTGTTGTAGCGGATCGCGATCCAGACGATCAGGCCCAGCACCAGCAGGCTGATGCCGATACACATCGGCAACAGGATCGCGTTGTGGAACCAGATCGCGTCGTGCTTCAGCACCGAAGCGGCCGGCTGCAGGTCGATACCGCCCGGCGTCGGCTGCCCCAGACGATCCTGAGCCCAAACCGGCGATGCGGTCAGGACGGCGAAGGCGGCCGAGGCCATCAGGCCTCCAGCAGCTTTCAGGGCGCGCCCTGTGTTTTGCCCCTGCCCCAGTCCCATGCGGAAAAATCCCTTAAACCTATCTGCAACAGGCGTTTGCGAGCCAGTCGCAACGCCAGCCGCGCTCTTTGAACACGGCGCTCCGGCCGGTCCATATCGGCTCGATTGCCGCTTGCCAAGCGATCAGCACCGCGAAGAAGCCACACGGCCGAAAGGGTCGATGATTAAATCGCAGTCATGTTTCGCAAGCTACCTTGTGACGCATGATACCTTGTCGTAGTCTCCGGATATCAGAGGAGACCAACCGGTGCCTGAAACCATAGAGATACAGTTGAAGAAGGGAGTGCTGGCGCTGTGCGTTCTGGCCCTCCTCAAGCGAGGCGACAGCTACGCCTACGAGATCGCCAGCCGATTGTCGGACGCGATCGATATGGGCGAAGGGACTATCTACCCGCTGATGCGGCGGATGCAGTCAGACGGACTGGTCGAGACCTATCTGGTCGAGTCCAGCGCCGGCCCCTCGCGCAAATACTATCGTCTTTCCGAAGCCGGTCGGTCGGCCCTCGCCGTGCAGACCGCCGACTGGAAGACCTTCACCGACGCGGTCGACGCGGTTCTCAACGAGACCGCCCCCGCGCCGACCCTCGAAACCGTCGCCACTGGAGATGTGAAATGACGCGCGCCGACTTTCTCGCCCGGCTCAAGCGGGGCCTGGTCGGACTGCCGACCTCGACCGCGACCGAGATCCTCAACGACTACGAGGCTCATTTCGACGACGGAAAGGCTGCCGGGCGATCCGAGGCCGAAGTCGCGGATGCCTTGGGGAATCCCGACCGTCTGGCGCGTGAACTGAAAGCCGAGGCCGGCGTCCAGCGCTGGACCCAGGAACAGACGCCGTCGGCGGCAGCCGGCGCCGTGTTCGCGGTGCTGGGCCTCGGCGCGCTCGACATCATCATCCTGCTGCCGATCCTGATGGGCGTCATCGGGACGCTGTTCGGCATCCTGGTTGCGGTCATCGCCATGTTCGTGTCCGGCGGCGCCGTGATGGTCGCTGGCCCGTTCGCAGGCTTCCCCGGCGGAGGTCTCGCGGCCTTCTTCGTCGGCCTCGGCCTGATGGCGGGAGCCGTCGCTGCGGGCGCCTTGCTGGCGATCCTCACCATCCTGCTGGTCAACGGCCTGATCTGGTTCGCCCGCCTCCATTACCGGCTGCTCAAGCCGGCCCTTGAACCCCACGCCGCTCCGACTGCGGCGACCTCGACCTCGGGAGATCCGGTATGATCCGCACCCTTCTCATCATCGCCGGCGCAGCCTTCGTGCTGGCTCTGGCCTCCCTCGCCGGCGGCGTCGCCGTCGGCGGGCGGGACATGGCCCGGCACGGCTGGGAGTGGACCTTCCCCAGTCACGGCGAGGGCGGCGACCTGCATATTGTCCGTGAGGACGGGACCGAGCCTGCCGAAGTCACCCGCACCCTGGCATGGGCCGGCGGCGACAAGCTGGTCGTCGATCTGGATGCCGCCGACGTCGAATACGTCCAGGGGGATACCCCCGGGATCACGGTCCGGGGTCGTGCGGACCGGATCGATAATGTCCGCATCGACGGCGACCGTCTGAGCTGGGCTGGAGACGAATCCAACAAGGACGAGCGTCTGGTCTTCGGCCGCCACGCCAACCGGGCCGGCTTCTGGGTCGACAGCGGCGACATCCACGTCGTGGTCACCTCACCGGCCGTGAAGACCTTCGAGATCAACGGATCGGCCGACGTGGCGATCAAGGGATACGATCAGCCGAGCCTGACCATCGCCTCTACCGGCAGCGGCGACGTCTCCGCTTCGGGCGCGACCAAGGCGTTGGCCCTGACGATGACCGGTTCGGGCGACGCTGACCTTTCGGACCTGCTGACGGAGGACGCCGAGGTCGATACGTCCGGCAGCGGCGACGCCACGATCGCCCCGACCGGGGCTGCGGTGATCAACCTGTCGGGCTCCGGCGATCTTGACCTCGCCACCCGGCCATCGACGCTGCGTCAGTCGATCTCCGGCTCCGGGGACGTCCGTCAGGACTGATCCGGTTAGCGCTTTCCTCCCCATTGCTTGCGCGATGGGGAGGAGATGCGCGACACGACCCGTGACGAATGCGCCTTCGCGCCCTATCTATCGGACATGACCGTCCACACGCCCCTGCCCCCGATCCTCGAAACCGCCGGGGTCGACCCGTCCGAGGCCCTCTCGATCCTGCAGAACGCGCTGATCGGCGCCGACGATGGCGAGCTTTTCCTCGAACGCTCGGAGTCAGAGTCGCTGGTGTTCGACGACGGTCGGCTCAAGTCCGCCGCCTATGACGCCACCGAGGGCTTCGGCCTGCGCGTCGTCGCCGGTGAGACCGCCGGATACGCCCACGCAAACGAGATCTCGACCGCCTCGCTGCGCCGCGCCGCCGACAGCGCAGCGCAGGCCAAGCGCGGCCACGCGGGCGTGACCGCCGAAGGTCCCCGCGCCACCAACCAGAAACTCTATGACGAGGTCGATCCCCTCGCCTCGCCCGCCTTTTCCGACAAGATCGCCCTGCTCGCCGAGATCGACGCCTGGGCCCGGGCGCGAGACCCGCGCGTGGTTCAGGTCTCCGCCTCCATCATCGGCGAGCGCCGGGCCATCGAGATCCTGCGCGCCGACGGCCTGACCGTACGCGATATCCGCCCGCTGGTCCGCCTGAACGTCTCGGTCACCGTCGAACGCGACGGGCGACGTGAAAGCGCGTCCACCGGCGCCGGCGGACGGGCAGGCTTCGACGCCTGGGTCGTACCTGCTCGCTGGCAAGGTCAGGTCGATGAGGCCATACGGCAGGCGCTGGTCAATCTGGACGCTGTCGATTGCCCCGCGGGTGAGATGGACGTGGTGCTCGGCGCCGGCTGGCCCGGGGTGCTGCTGCACGAAGCCATCGGCCACGGCTTCGAGGGCGACTTCCACCGCAAGGGATCGTCGGTGTTCTCGGGCATGATGGGCAAGCGCGTCGCCGCACCGGGTGTGACCGTGGTCGATGACGGCTCCATCGCCGGACGTCGGGGATCGTTGTCTGTCGATGACGAAGGCACGCCGACCTCACGCACGGTCCTGATCGAGGACGGCATCATGGTCGGGCTGATGAACGACCGGTTGTCAGCCCGCCAACTCGGCCAGCGCGCCACGGGCAACGGCCGGCGCCAGTCGTTCGCCCACATGCCCATGCCGCGCATGACCAACACCTTTATGGAGGGCGGTTCGGACAAACAGGCCGACATGATCGCCTCGACCAAGCGGGGCTTGTACGCGGCCAATTTTGGCGGCGGTCAGGTGGACATCACCAACGGCAAGTTCGTGTTCCAGTGCACCGAGGCCTATCTGATCGAAGACGGGAAGATCACCGCGCCGGTGCGAGGCGCGACCCTGATCGGCGACGGCGCTACGGCCCTGACCCAGATCAAGATGATCGGCGACGATTTCGCTTTCGATCCGGGCGTCGGCGTCTGCGGCAAGGCCGGACAGGGCGTCCCGGTCGGCATTGGCCAGCCCTCGATCAAGATCGGCGGGCTGACCGTCGGCGGCACAGCCGTCTGATGAATGGCCGTCTAGCGAAGGACTGAACGATCAGGGTTCCGGAACCGCGACCCCATGACCGGGTTCCGGCATGAGGGATGGGCGTGTGCAGGGATTTGACCGATGACCGGCAAGGACATTCTCGACTACATCAGCCAGCCGAAAGTGCGCTGGGTCATGGCCGGCGTCGTGGTCGTGGCTGCGGTCGGCCTTGGCGGACTGGCCCTGTCTGGTCGCGACGGTGGTGAGGCCCGAGCGGGCGGAGGTGCCGAACTCAGCGTCGCCGTGGTGGCTCCCGTCGAACCCGACGTCGAGCCCGGCGGGGTCATGGATGTCGGGGAGCTGAACAACGGTTTCGACGGCAAGCTGCCGGAGGCTCCGGCGGCCCGGCCCGAGGCCGGTGACTACTACGCCGAACAGCCGGCCTATACGGAAAACCGGTACTATTCGTCCGCGCCGCGAGCGCCTGCGCCTCGGCCGGGCGATGAGGCTCACCTCTACATGGATCAGCCCGTAATGGACCGGGACGCCATGCCGGTTCGCCGCGAAAACCCCCGCGCCTTCGGATTCGATCAGCCGCGTCCGGACTATGAGCGTGAACGCGAAGCCCGGCGCGCCGCCATGGACGCCCGCGAGGCGGCACGTCAGGCGCGCCGGGAACGTCCCGACCTGGGCCCCGACGCCTTCTACTAGACGTCTACCGCTGGTCCTCGCGCCAGACCGGCCCGTCGATCTCCAGCCCCTGGGCTTCAAGCTGGTCGAGGACGCCGCCGGGCTCGGCGAGCACGCCTAACGGCGCGACCGCCATGGTGACGCCCGTCTCGCCGAGTCCTGCGTTGACGGCCTTCACCCACTCGGCCTTGAGTTGCGGTCCAAGGCTGGGATCACCCCACGGCCAACAGACGCCGAGCGCCCGTTCGAGCGGCGAGGCCAACACAGCCGGCACGCGGAATTTCGTCCAGGCCTCGCCTCGGGCAACGAGCGACTCCGGCCCAGCTTCGGTCGCGGCGATCGCGGCTTCCATGCACGGCACGAAGGTTTCGGGAGCAGCAGTCAGCAGGTTTTCGATCAGTTCATCGCCCCGCCCCGCATCAACCGCCCGGATCTTGATGTGACCTCTCC
>DASVTM010000523.1:0-5514 GCA_036387575.1 Brevundimonas sp. | reverse complement strand
CAGCTATTTCGAGGAAGGCCCCTCGTGGGCGCCGAATGGCCGCTACATCATGTTCGCGCGTCAGACCCGGGGCGGAAACACCAACCTCTGGATGGTCGATCTGTCCGGTCGGGTCATCGCCCAGTCGGGCTATCAGGGCCGGGGCTCGGACCCCGCATGGTCGCCGCTGCTCGACGCCGCGCCCGTCAGCCTGGGCCGTAATCAGGGCCCGGACAGCTGTCCCTCGTGATTTTCAGAAACCCCGCGTCTGGCGAAACCCGTCATATGCGGAGCCTAACGTCTCAACTGTGCGTTATCACAGCCTGAAACGCCCACATTCCGCCACCTGAGCCGCTAAGGCTAAGCTTGAAGCGCCGACAGGGCGTCCAGGGCAACACCAAGGAGACGACCGCGATGACGACCATCAACACCGTGATCAAGCTGGCTGCCGTCAGCCTCGTGATGGCCTCCATGGCCGCCTGTACGCCAAAGCGAGCCGTCCAGCCGGTCGTCCCGAACGAGCCGGCAGGACCATCCAACCCGGTCTACCCCGGCGCTGGAACCGGCAATGTCGGCGGCGGCGACATGAACGCTGCCCGTCCGGGCTCGGAACAGGACTTCGTCGTCAACGTCGGCGACCGAGTCTATTTCGACCTTGATTCCTATCAGGTCAGCCGCGAGGCTTATCCACGTCTCGACGCGCAAGCCCAATGGCTGCTGCGTTATCCCCAAATCACGGTGCGTATCGAGGGCAACGCAGATGAGCGCGGCACTCGCGAGTACAACCTTGCCCTCGGCGCTCGCCGGGCAGAGTCGGTGCGCAACTATCTGGTGCAGCGCGGCGTGCCTGCGGGCCGCATCGACACCATCAGCTTCGGCAAGGAACGCCCGATCGCTGAAGGTTCGAGCGAAGAGTCGTGGGCCCGCAACCGTAACGGTCACACCGCGATCGTTTCCGGCGGGATGTAATCCCCGGCGACGAGAAGACATTCGGGGCGCTCGCAATGCGGGCGCCCCTTTTCGTTCCCGATCCATAGGGACTGGCCTTGCGAAGGCCCTGAAACGGTGAAACCTGTAGCGCCATGAAGCTCAAGCCTCTCCATCGCAACGTTCTGCTCGCCTCCGTCGGCATCTGCCTGGTCGGCGGCATCGCAGTTTCCCAGACCCAGCCGCTGGCGCCGGTCCAGTGGGACAACCGCCGTCTCGACACGCTGGACCGCAACGTCCGCCGCCTCGAACGCGCCCTGACCCAGCGCAACGCGGTCGGTCAGCCCGTTCTGGTTGAACCGGATCCTGAGACAGTCGCCTTGCAGGGACAGGTCGGCGATCTCGACCGAAGACTACAGGACCTCGAATCGACCCTGCAGCGCATGACGCGCGATCAGGAACAGACAGCGTTCAAGCTGGATGAAGTCACGCGCGACAACGCCGCCCTGCTGACGCGTCTGGGTGAGACGGAGACCCGCATCAAGGCCTCGGAAGATCGGGCGCAGGCTGCTGCAGCCGCCGCTGCCGAGGCTGAACAAGCGGGCCGTTCGCCAACGGGCGACGCCAACGCTGACCTCGCTGCCGCCCGCGCCTTGCCTGATCCTGCGGCACAGGCTCAGGCTTACGAGACCCTGATCACCAACTGGCCTTCGACCCCCCAGGCAGGCGAGGCGGGTTATCGGCTCGGCGATCTCAAGCGAGGCGGCAACGATATGGCGGGCGCCGTTCAGGCCTATGCCGGCGCGCTGGCCGGCTGGCCGACCACGCCCTGGGCCGGTGAAACGACGTTGAAGCTGGCGCGCGCTCTGGCGGCGACGGATCGCAACACACAGGCCTGTGGCGCACTCGGCGAGTTCAACAGGCGCTATGGCGCGGCGGCTTCGGCTCAGCTCAAGACCATCGCCGGTCAGATCCGCACCCAGGCTCGCTGCACCTGAACGCCGGACCCGCCGGACTGAGCGAACGGCTAGAGGCGCGTCTCGACGCCCGGCTGATGCGAGACGCCGGCCACCCCGTCGTCCTCGGCTTGTCCGGCGGCGGGGACTCGATGGCCTTACTCGAGATGGCTGCAGGCTGGACCCGATCGCGCGGCCGTCGGTTGTTGGCCGTCACCGTCGATCACGGGCTGAACCCTGCCAGCGCGGAATGGAGCCGGACCTGCGCCGACGCAAGCATCGCTTTGGGTGTCGACTGGATCGAAGCGCGCTGGGTTGGCGACAAGCCTGCGACTGGTTTGACGGCAGCAGCCCGGACGGCCCGGCACGGCCTCATCGCAGACGTGGCGCGCCAGACCGGCGCCAAGGTCGTGCTGCTGGCCCACACCGCCGACGATATCGCCGAAAGCGACTGGATGCGGACGCGCGGCTCCAACCTTGGTCGCCTGCGCGAATGGTCGCCGTCTCCGGTCTGGCCCGAGGGCAGGGGGCTGATGCTGTTCCGGCCGCTGCTGGACGAACGGCGTGAGGATCTGCGGAATCTGCTTCGCGCGCGCGGCAAAAGCTGGATTGAGGATCCCGCAAATGCCGATTTTCGCTTCGGCCGTTCGCAGGCGCGACACAGTCTTTCCGATCTCACGAAGGGATACGTCGGATCGACAGAACGCGCGCCAGACCCCGCCTGCCTTTTCCCTGCCGGCGCCTTGGG
Organism: Brevundimonas sp.; assembly: GCA_036387575.1. Lineage (GTDB taxonomy): Bacteria > Pseudomonadota > Alphaproteobacteria > Caulobacterales > Caulobacteraceae > Brevundimonas. The sequence goes on along the minus strand of DASVTM010000523.1, from coordinate 2,904 downwards.
GGTCTGGCCGCGCGCTCTCCCTTTGGGAGAGGGGTTTGAAGTCCCCCGGGGCGTCTTTCCGAGTGCGTTGGCCGCTACGCTGCTCAGTGCGTCTGGATCAGCAACACCGCCTCGTCATGCTGATCTGTCCCGGCTGAATGCCCGCCTCCGCTCAGGCGAGGCCTTCACCGCCACTCTGTCCGGAGCTCGCATCGACGCGTCGATCGACCGCATCCTCATCGGTCGCGAACCGGGAGAATTCCGGCGATCCCCTCCCACCGACCTGACCCTCAGGCCAGACGAACCTATGGTCTGGGACGCCCGTTACGAAATCTCGGCGTTCGAACCCGGGTGGACCGTGACGAGCACAGCGGGCCGACTTTCCAGACTCTCGGAGGTTGATCGGGCCGTCATCGCCACCATTCCCGCATGGGCGCGCGGAGCCCTGCCTGTCTTGTTGCGGGACGGTGAATCCGCGCCAATTCTGGCGTGGCGGAAAGCCGAGGTTCGGGCCTTGGCTCCACGACGTCTGGCGCTTTTCCTGGGAGCAGTATCGGGCGAAACGACGCAGGAGGCGAACCTGTTTCAATCCATCCATGGCGAAACGCCGCCCGCTGACCTATTTTCACACAATGACCACCATCGCGGCCTAGGCTGATCGCCTTGCCCAAGGACTGAGAAGCATAATGAACCTGCGTAACCTGGCGATATGGGGCTTGATCCTGCTGGGCCTGGTGGCGATCTACGCCGCCATGAGCCAGAACGGTGGTCCCCTCGCGACGACCAAAGGCGGCGCCGCCGCCGCGAGCCAGCAGAAGATCATCACCTATTCCGAACTCGTGAGCGCCGTTAACGCGAAGAGCGTCAAGGCCGTGGTCGTCAAGGGCGACCAGATCCAGGGCGAGTTCCAGAACGGCTCGCGTTTCGTTTCGACGACCTTGCAGCAGAATGAACCCCTGATCGAGATGATCCGCCAGTCAGGCGCGGCGGTCGACGTGAAGACCACCCGTCAATCGATCTGGATGAGCGCCCTGCTTGGGCTCCTCCCCATTCTGCTGCTGGTTGGTGTCTGGATTTTCTTCATGCGCCAGATGCAGGGCGGCGCGCGCGGAGCCATGGGCTTCGGCAAGTCCAAGGCCAAGCTGCTGACCGAGCACAAGGGTCGCAAGATGTTCGAGGACGTCGCCGGCGTCGACGAAGCCAAGGAAGAACTTCAGGAAGTCGTCGACTTCCTCAAGGACCCGGCCAAGTTCCAGCGCCTCGGTGGCAAAATCCCCAAGGGCGCCCTGCTCGTGGGCCCTCCCGGTACGGGTAAGACCCTGCTGGCCCGCGCCGTTGCAGGCGAGGCCGGCGTGCCCTTCTTCTCGATCTCCGGCTCGGATTTCGTCGAGATGTTCGTCGGCGTCGGCGCGTCGCGGGTTCGCGACATGTTCGAACAGGCCAAGAAGAACGCCCCCTGCATCATCTTCATCGATGAAATCGACGCCGTCGGTCGTCACCGTGGCGCAGGCCTCGGCGGTGGCAATGACGAGCGCGAGCAGACGCTGAACCAGCTGCTGGTCGAGATGGACGGCTTCGAGTCCAACGAAGGCATCATCCTGATCGCCGCCACCAACCGTCCCGACGTGCTGGACCCCGCCCTGCTTCGTCCGGGCCGTTTCGACCGTCAGGTCGTGGTGCCGAATCCCGACGTGAACGGCCGCGAAAAGATCCTGCGCGTCCACATGAAGGACGTTCCGCTGGCCTCAGACGTCAACGTCAAGACCATTGCGCGCGGCACCCCGGGCTTCTCCGGCGCCGACCTTGCCAACCTGGTCAACGAAGCGGCGCTGATGGCCGCGCGCAAGGACCGGCGCATGGTTACCCACCGCGACTTCGAGGACGCCAAGGACAAGGTCATGATGGGCGCCGAGCGCAAATCCATGGCCATGAACGAGGAAGAGCGTCGCCTGACCGCCTATCACGAGGGCGGCCACGCCATCGTCGCCATCAACGTCAAGATGGCCGATCCGGTCCACAAGGCGACGATCGTCCCGCGCGGTCAGGCCCTGGGCATGGTCATGCAGTTGCCTGAAGGCGACCGCTATTCGATGAAGTACCAGCAGATGGTCGATCGCATCGCCATCATGGCCGGTGGTCGCGTCGCCGAGGAGATCATCTTCGGCAAGCAAAATATTACTTCAGGCGCGTCGTCGGATATCCAGCAGGCGACCAAGCTGGCCCGCCGAATGGTCACCCAGTGGGGCTTCTCGGAAATCCTCGGCACCGTCGCTTATGGCGAGAACGAGCAGGAAGTGTTCCTCGGCCACTCGGTCGCGCGCAGCCAGAACATCAGTGAAGAGACGGCCCGGATCATCGATTCCGAGGTCAAGCGTCTGGTCACCGAAGGCTGGAACGAAGCCCGCCAGATACTGACCGACAAGGCCGAAGACCTCGAGAAGCTGGCACAGGCCCTGCTCGAATACGAAACCTTGTCAGGTATCGAGATCAAGGACTTGCTGGAGAAGGGCGCCGCGCCGAACCGGGACGAAAACAACTTCCCCAACTCCGGCCCCTCGGTTTCTGTGCCGGTTACGCCAGTTACGGAACCTGTCGCCATCGAAGCTCCGACGGTTCACTAGAAGTCTGATAGATGTTCCGGGGCGTCTGCGTCGCTCCGGAACAATTCGTCGGACAGGGGGACTTAATGGTTGCGATGAACGTTGATCCCGCCAGGGTTCATGAGTTCACGGACATCGCCGCCTTTCACGACTGGCTCTCCCAAAATCACGAACGTGAGCCCGAGGTCTGGATCAAAATCCACAAGGTCGGCTCCGGCCGGGCCTCTATCACGACGAAAGAGGCGATCGACGTCGCCCTGTGCTGGGGCTGGATCGATGCGATCAGGAAGAGCTTCGACGAGAGAAGTTTCCTGCAGCGCTATAC
>DASVTM010000522.1:0-5278 GCA_036387575.1 Brevundimonas sp. | reverse complement strand
GCGTCTGGCCGACGCCGGAGATGTCGTCCTTCTCGCCCTCGACGGTCATCAGCGCCACATCGGTGATCCGCTCCGGCCGCACCGGGCGGCCGCGGTGCTCGAGCAGGCCCTGCGGCAGCAGGTGGCGCTGGAACACGATGTCGATGGTCTGGAGATAGAACTCCTCCGACAGATCCAGCACCGACAGATACTCGTCGTAGAAATGTTCGTGCTTCTCGACCCCGTCGCCGTCGCCCTTCACCAGATCCTTGAAATAGGTCCAGTGGGCGTCGGTGTGCCGCTCCTCGTTCATCGACATGAAGCTGTAGAGCTGGACGAAGCCCGGATAGACCCGGCGCCCGAACCCCGGATACGGCCAGGGCACGGTGTGGATCATCTTCGATTTGAACCAGGCGAAGGGCTTTTCCTCCGCCAGCTGGTTGGTCACGGTCGGCGACAGGCGCGCATCGATCGGCGAGCCCATGAAGGTCATCGACGCGGGGCGGTTGGGATCGTTCTCCTCAGCCATCACAGCGGCGGCGGCGAGCACGGGCGGCCCCGGTTGGCAGACGGCGACGACGTGGGCGCGCGGGCCGATCTGGGCCAGCATCTGGCGCACGTGGTCGATATAATCGTGGAAGTCGAACCGGCCCTCCAGCATCGGCACCTGCCGCGCGTTGGTCCAGTCCGAGACGTAGACGTCGTGGTCCTGAAGGAAGGTCTCGACCGTGCCCCGCAGCAGGGTCGCATAGTGGCCCGACAGAGGCGCGACGATCAGGACGCTGGGCGCCGCCGTCGGCTTCTTCGCCCGCTTCAGATCGCCGACATTGCGCGCGAACCGCACCAGACGAACCCAGGGACTTTGCCAGATGACCTGCTCGACCGTCCGCACCGGCTTGCCGTCGATGGTGATGACCTCAAGCCCCCAGTCGGGCTTGCCGTAGCGGCGCGTCACGCTCTCGAACAACTCGGCCGAGGCATAGGCAGTCCGACCGATCGCGGTCTCCGACGCCGGATTGAGCGGTGACGTCCAGAATTTGCGCGCGAACTGCGCCCCGATCCGGAATGGCTGCGCCGATTGATAGGCGAGCTCGTGAAGTGCGTAGAGCATGGAGAAGATATCGGCCTGTGCTGGGGAGGGCGCAAGGGATTAGAGGAGGCAGTAGGCAGGTAGGCAATAGGCAGAAGCGCGCGACGGTATGCCGTCGGGATCAGACCGACCTACCTAATGCCTATTGCCTACCTGCCTACTGCCTCTCCGGCCTATCCTCTAGCCATCACCCGCTGGATCAGCTGCGCCGACTTCTCTGGCCCCAAGTCATACGCCAATGGCGCACGGAACTTGCCGTCGGGGCCCATCAGGTAAACCGTCAGGGTGTGGTTCATCGTGTAGCCCTCGCCTTCGCCGACCTTCTTGTAGAAGGCGCGATATTCGCGGGCGACGGTGGCAATCTGGTCGGGCGTGCCCGTCAGGCCGACGACGCCCTCTGGGAAACCATCCGACGACAGATAGTCCTTCAGGGCCGCAGGCGTGTCGCGCTCGGGATCGACGCTGACGAAGGCGATCTGCAGATCCCTGGCCTTGTCGCCCATCCGCGCCTTGGTCGCCGCCAGCCCGGTCAGGGTCGTGGGGCAATAGTCGGGGCAGTAGGTGAAGCCGAAGAAGACCAGCGTCCATTTGCCGTTCAGCATCGTCTGGTCGACCGTCTGGCCGTTCTGATTGACCAGCTGGAAGGGACCCCCGACCGCAGGCTGACCCGTCGAGGTCTGCTCGGTCACGCCGCGATCGCGACCGGTGACGACGACCACGGTCACCGTGGCCACCGAGATGGCGATGACGAGACAGGCGGCCGCGAACAGCAATATGGAACGGCGTGGCATTTGGTCTTCCCGAACTGCCGACAGGCGTCGGCGTCCGGTCTATAGAACGGTCGTGGACATCCGTGAAACCGCCTCTTCGCCCGGCATGACGTCGCAGCCCCCGCTTCTCGGTGGAGAGGGGCCTGCCGATCACTGGCGCGATCCGCCACGGCGTGGACGCGGCCTGACCCTTCGCACCCTGATCATCCTGCGCTGGCTGACGGTTCTGGGACAGGGAGCCACGCTGTGGGTCGCGCATAAGATGCTGCATTTCCCGCTACCACTGTGGCCCTGCATCGGGGTTATCGCGGTCAGCGTCGCGGTAAACGTCGGCTCGCTGGTGTGGCTGAGACGGACCGATAACCGCCTGCCGGACGGCCGCCAGACGGCGATCCACCTGGGTTTCGACATCCTCCAGCTCTCGACCCTGCTTGGCCTGACCGGCGGGCTGGAGAACCCGTTCTGCCTGCTGCTGGTCGCCCCGGTGACGGTGGCGGCAGCGTCACTTCCGGGTCGTCAGGCCATAGGTCTCGGTTTTCTGGTGCTGATCGCGACGGGCGTGCTGTTCAAATGGTCGCTGCCCCTGCCCTGGCAGTCGGGCACCGAGCTAATCCTGCCTTTCCTCTACCGCGTCGGCCTTGGCATGGCTCTGGTGACCGGGGTGATCTTCACCTCGGCCTATGCCTGGCGGGTCGCAGCGGACGCCGAGAAGCTGGAACTGGCGCTGGCTACGACCCAGGACGTCCTTCAGCGTGAGCAGCGGCTGGCGGCTCTTGGGGGCCTCGCCGCCGCCGCCGCCCACGAACTGGGCACGCCTCTGGCTACCATCCAGGTCGTGGCCAAGGAGTTGTTGCGGGGCGCTCCGGCCGACAGCGCCGTGGCCGAGGACGCCGCCCTGCTGCTGCAACAGGCTGACCGCTGCCGCGAAATCCTGCAGCGCCTGTCCCAGCGCCCGGAAGACGGCGACGCTCTCTATGCCGAGATCGGGCTCAAGACGTTGCTCAATGAGGTCGTCGATCCGCACCTCGGCTTCGACCTCGACATCGAAGTCGATGTGATCGGTCCGGTCGACGAGCCCGCGATACAGGTCAAGCGACTGGCGGAAGTGGTTCACGGCCTGAGCGCCATCGTGGAGAACGCAGCGGATTTCGCCGGCTCCCGGGTCCGCATCCGGGCGATAGTCGATCTCGACTGGATCCGGATCGAGGTGCTGGATGACGGCCCCGGTTTCGCCCCGGACATCTTGCCCCGTCTCGGCGAGCCCTATGTCACCAGCCGTCCGCACGGAAAAGCCCGACGCGCTCTCGCCGCCCAGATCCGCGCCGCGACCCGTCCTCCCAAGGCCGGCTTGGGCCGCCGCAAGGACTCCCAGCCGCTCCTGCCCCCGGCCGAGACCGTGATCCCCAGTCAGGGCGGCATGGGCCTCGGCTTCTTCATCGCCCGCACCCTGCTGGAGCGGACCGGCGGCCATGTCGCGGTCGGCGCTGGCGACGGCCCTCCCGGCCATCGCGGGGCGCGCGTGACCGTCCGCTGGCCGCGATCCGCGCTTGAAATCACTTGATTACAGGCGCTTCCTGACCAGCGACCAATCGCCGCGTCAGACTTGACCCCGGGGGTCCGGACCGCGACTTGAGGCTCATGGAGACCATGGAAATGTCAGTCATCGAGGATCGCGTCGCCGCGCTTCACGATAAAACCCTGTTGCTGCTCGACGACGATCAGGCGCTGCGCACCCGGTTGGGTCGGGCGCTGGAGTCGCGCGGCTTTACAGTCACGACAGCCGGATCGGTCGCCGAGGCCACCGACGTGCTCAAGACTGTGGTGCCGGCCTACGCCGTGCTCGACATGCGTCTGGACGACGGCAACGGCCTCAAGATCGTGGAGGCCATCCGCGAACGCCGCGAGGACGCCCGCATCGTGATGCTGACCGGCTATGGCGCCATCGCCACCGCCGTTGCGGCGGTCAAGGCCGGCGCGGTCGACTACCTGTCCAAGCCCGCCGACGCCGACGATGTGGTCAAGGCCCTGCTGGCAATCGGCGACGCCTCGCCCGAGCCGCCCGAAAACCCCATGAGCGCCGACCGCGTCCGCTGGGAACACATCCAGCGCGTCTACGAACTCTGCGACCACAACGTCTCGGAAACCGCCCGGCGACTGGGCATGCACAGACGGACCCTGCAGCGGATATTGGCAAAGCGGGCTCCGCGCTGACGCGCAAGGGCTTAGGGCTAGGGCTTAGGGCTTAGGGCTTAGGGCTTGGCGTTTTTGATTTTCCGCTCATCCCCGCGAAAGCGGGGACCCAGTCCGAACAGCAAAATAGTCAGCCCTAGTCCCTCAGCAACCTCATCGCCCCGAGCCGCGCAAAAGCCAGCGTCAGCGCCTTTCTCCGCGCCGGCGCCAAGGCCAGCACCGGCGCATCGCGGACCACCGCTCCGCCGAAGGCGTCGGCGATGATCAGGCCGGGTTCTTCGGGCAGGACGCCTTCGGGGAACTCTGGCGCGACGGCGAAGTAGAAGGCGTCGCAAAACGGAGCATATTCGGGCCATTTGCGATCCACGCGATAGTCGTCGACACCCGACTTGACCTCGCAGATGACGATGTCGCCCTTCTTGCCCACCGCCATGACGTCGGCCCGACGACCGTTCGGCAGGCAGACCTCCAGCAGCGGCGCATAGCCCATGTCGATCAGCAAACGCGCGGCGCCGCGCGTCACCGACAGCGTAGTCTCAGGGCGGCTGAAGACGAGTTCAAGATCGAAGGCGGCGGACATTCCGCCATTATGTTCCGGGTCCGTTCCGGTTTCAACCGAAGCTGTCGAACGCCTTGCGGTTCTCACGCCATTCCACAGCCGTCTGACCCCAGATATCGACGCGCGAGCCTTCGAACGGCGGTGGCAATCGCCCCGGGCCCCGGTTGGTCGAACCCAGCCGCGCCGCCAGTTTGGCTGAGGCGATGTTCGCGGGGTCGATGGTGTGGATGACATCGTCCCAGCCGAGTACATCGACCGCATAGTCCATCGCGGCCACGGCCGCCTCCAGAGCATAGCCCTTACCCATGGCGTCGCGGTGCAGGCTCCAGCCGACCTCGGTTCCGGGCCACTGGTGCGGAAACCACGGACCGATCCGGCCCATCCACTGACCGCTGGCCTTCTCGATCACCGAAAAGAAGCTGGTCCCCGTCAATGCCCACGCCCCGGCGCAGGTCATCATGACGCGCCAGGTCTCCGCCGGAGTCTTGACCCCGCCGATGAACCGCATCGTCGCGGCGTCGGACTGGAAGTCGCACCAGCGCTCGAAATCGCTCGATGCCGTCGGACGCAGGATCAGCCGGTCGGTCTCGATCGTAGGCCCCAACTCGCAAGAATGGGCGCCTGAACAAACGCACTCATGCAAGATCCTCGATCTCGCTGTCGGTCAGTTCTCCTGGCACGATGGTCACC
>DASVTM010000521.1:0-1529 GCA_036387575.1 Brevundimonas sp. | reverse complement strand
CCTGCCGACAGCCGGCACCTGGGCAACGAAGTGCACGGCGCCTCGGTCGATGCGATGGCCGAGGCGGTCGCCGCCGCCTATCCCCGGCTGTCGCACCGCTACTATGCGCTGAAGGCCAGAGCGATGGGCAAGCCGACGCTTGATCAGTGGGACCGCAACGCCCCGCTGGAAAACCGCGCGCCCCGGTCGTTCGACTGGGCGCAGGGCCGGGCGATGGTGCTGGACAGTTTCGCCGACCTCGGTCCCGAGTTCGCCGAGCGCGCGCAATGGTTCTTCGACCGGCCTTGGATCGACGGTCGGGCGCGGCCCGGCAAGCAGTCGGGCGCCTACGCCCACCCGGTCACGGCCAACCGCCACCCCTATGTCTTCCTGAACTGGATGGGCGAGCGGCGCGATGTGCTTACCCTCGCCCATGAGTTGGGTCACGGCATCCACCAGACGCTCGCTGCGGATCGGGGCACGCTGCTGGCCGACACGCCGCTGACGCTGGCCGAGACAGCGTCGATCTTCGCGGAGGGCCTGAGCTTCGACCGGCTGCTGGCCACCGCTCCGAAGGCCGAGCAACGCGGCCTGCTGGCCGGACGGATCGAGGACGGACTGAACACCGTCGTGCGCCAGATCGCCTTCCACCGCTTCGAGACCCGCTTCCACGACGAGCGCGCCTCGGGCGAGGTCCCCGCTGAGCGCATCGGCCAGATCTGGCTCGAGGAAATGGGCGCGTCGCTCGGCCCCGCGGTGACCCTGAACCCCGGCTACGAACACTGGTGGAGCTACGTCAGCCACTTCGTCCACTCGCCCTTCTACGTCTATGCCTATGCCTTCGGAGACCTGCTGGTGGCCGCGTTGATGGAGACGCGCAGGAAGGATCCGGTCGCCTTCACGCCCCTGTACCGCGAGCTTCTGGCCGGCGGCGGCACGCGGACCTACGATGAGGCGCTCAAACCGTTCGGCCTCAACCCCCGCGATCCCGCCTTCTGGACCATCGGTTGTCAGAGGCTGGAACGGCTGGTCGATCAGTTCGAACAGACGTTTTGAACCTTTCGGTCGTGGCGAGACTGTAGCTTGAGCCTGACGGCGACCTCGCTATAAGTCTCGCCAACCATCGACTCTTCCGGACGATCACCTATGGCCGACCCGCACTCCTCGAACGACGCCGCCGACCATGACGCCGAGGCGTATCAGCGCGGCACGATGGCGATCAACGAACAGACGGCGACCTGGTCTTTGGTCCAGAAGCTGTTCAGCTGGGGCTCACTGGCGATCGCTGCGGTGCTGCTGGCTCTGGTCATGGCCTTCCGTCCGGGCGGCAGCATTTTCGTAGGCTTCGTCTGCGGGCTTATCGTCTTTATCGCGGGCTTCTTTTTCCTGAAGTCGGGCTCCAAGAAGGCGCACTAGGTCTTCGCGCCGCAGTTCTCTGCCGTGCGCACCGACCAGCCCGCTGCGGCATGGCTTGCCGGTCAATCCCTGTTTCGCGCACGCATTTCGTCCCAGGAAGCCGCTCTAGCGCTTTGACGCGCCAATCCATTCCA
>DASVTM010000520.1:0-4212 GCA_036387575.1 Brevundimonas sp. | reverse complement strand
CCCCCGCCTGTGAACGAACCCTGGAACACGCCGCGCGAAGCGGCTGTCGTCGACATCGGCTCCAACTCCGTCCGTCTGGTGCTCTACCGGCTGGAAGGGCGGGCCATCTGGACCGTGTTCAACGAAAAGGTTCTGGCGGGTCTGGGCCGCGACCTGCCTGCTACCGGCAAGTTGTCCCCGAATGGCATCGAGATGGCCCTGACGGCGCTGAGGCGGTTCGCGGTCGTCCTCGAAAGCGTTCGCCCCGCCTATGTCTTCGTCGCCGCCACCGCTGCGGTGCGCGAGGCGCTGGACGGACCAGACTTCTGCAGCCGCGTCGCCGCCGAGACCGGGCTTCAGGTCCGCGTCCTGACGGGTGAAGAGGAGGCCCGTTATTCCGCGCTCGGCGTGCTGGCCGGCGATCCGACTGCCGAGGGCGTCGTAGCCGACATGGGCGGCTCCAGCCTCGAGTTGATCCGGCTTGAGGGCAAGACGCTTAAGCCCGGCATCACGCTGCCGCTCGGTCCATTCAGCCTCGCCGACCCGGCGGGTTTCGACGCCGACCGCCTCCGCAGCACCATCGCTGCCAGGCTTACACCCGCAGCCAAGGCCTTCGCGACCGACAGCCTGAATGCCGTCGGCGGGGGCTGGCGCTCGCTGGCCCAGCTGCACATGGCCATGAACCGCTATCCGATCCGCATCGTTCACCAGTACGCCATGAACGCCGACGACGCGCGCGAGGTGGCCCGTCTGGTCGCCCAGCAGTCGCGCGCCTCGCTCGACCGCCTGCCCGGCGTCTCAAAGAAACGCGCCGAGACCCTGCCCTACTCCGCCCTCGTGCTTGAGGGGCTGATCGACACTCTGGGCATCAAGACGATCAATTTCTCGGCCTGGGGTCTGCGCGAGGGCCTGCTGTTCGAGGCGCTCGATCGCGACGAGGCTGACGAAGACCCGCTGATCGCCGGTTGCGCCGCCTTGGGGGGGCGCCAGGGCATCTCGCCCACCCTGCCCGGAGCCTTGCGTGGCTGGTTGGAAAACGTCATCGCGGCCCTGCCGACCGCCTTTGGATCGACCCGCGACGCCGTGCTCGTCTCCGCCGCCTGCCAACTGGCCGACCTGGGCGCTCGTCTGCATCCCGACCACCGTCTGGAACTGGTCTTCGATCAGGTTTTGCGCGCGCCGATCCCGGGCCAGACCCACGCCGAGCGCACCTTCCTCGCCTGCGTGCTCAACGCCCGTTACGGCGGCTCGGTGGCGACGCCGGATCCTGCCGTCGTCGAGCGCCTCTTGACCGAAACCACCCGCCTCCGCGCCCGCGCGCTCGGTCTGGCCATGCGACTCGGCTGTGACCTGTCCGGTCGCTCACCCCAGCTGTTGGCCAACGCTACGGTCAGGGTGGACAAGGGCGTGCTGAAACTGACCGCTTCCGAAGGCTACGCCGACGCCCTGCTCGGCGAACAGACCCGCCGCCGCGCCAAGGCGCTAGCCGAAGTGATGAAGCTCAAGCTGGATATGTGACCTTTGGCGGCCCATGCTCTCCCGGCATCGGGGAGACGGGCATGGCGGTCACTGGCATTGGCGGATTGTTCTTCAGGTCGAAGGACCCCAAGGCGCTCGGCGCATGGTATCTGGAACACCTCGGCGTCGGCGCACCTGAGGGCCAGTACGTCTGGAACCAGCAGGCCGGGCCGACGGTGTTCTCGCCGTTCAAGGCCGACACCGACTATTTCCCGGCTGAGAAGCAGTGGATGCTGAACCTGCGCGTCGACGACCTCGACGGCATGATGGCCAGCCTGCGGGCGGCTGGCGTCGAGATCATCACCAAGGCCGAATGGGACAGCCCTGAGGTTGGCCGCTTCGCGCGCCTTCAAGACCCCGAAGGCAATCAGGTCGAGCTCTGGCAACCGGCGCCTTAGCCGCTACTCGATCTCAACGACCTCAACCCGGGCGCCGTTCAGCACCAGTGCGATCTCGCCGCGCTTGAGCTTGAGCGCATCCTCCCCGAACAACTGACGGCGCCAGCCGTGCATGGCGTCGACCTCGGCATTATCCGACAGCGCGATCTTCTCAAGGTCCGCGACATTGGCGATCAGCTTGGACGCCACGCCTGCATTGTCGCTCTTGGCCTTTAGCAGCACCTTGAGCAGTTCGACGACCGACGGCGGCGCAGGCTGGTTGTGCGACGGGCGATCCAGCTTGGGCGCATGGGCCTCTGGATCGGCCAGAACGCGCTTCAGCTCTTCGATCAGCTCCAGCCCCAGACGCGAGCCGCCAAAGCCCTTGGGCACGGCGCGCAGGCGGTTGAAGGCTTCGACGTCAGTGGGGGTCTGCGTCGCGATCTCGTCGATGGCGTCGTCCTTGAGAATGCGCCCGCGTGGCTGGTCGCGATCCTGAGCGGCCTGCTCGCGCCACACCGCCGTCGCCTTGAACGCCGCCAGATATTTGGCTGCATATTTCTTGGGTTTGAGCCGCTTCCAGGCGTTGTCCGGCGTGGTGTCATAGAGGGCCGGATCGACCAGATCCTCCATCTCCGACGTCACCCAGTCAAGACGGTCTTCCTTGGCCAGCCGCTCGCGCAGCTTGGGATACAGCGCCGCGAGGTGGGTCACGTCGCCGATCGCATAGACCAGTTGCGCCTCTGACAGCGGACGGCGCGACCAGTCGGTAAAACGACTGCCTTTGTCGAGATCGATCTTCAACATCTGGCGGACCAGCGAATCATAGCTGACCTGATCTCCGAACCCGGCGGCCATGGCGGCGACTTGGGTATCGAACATCGGCTTGGGCATCGCGCCCAGCTTGACGAAGATTTCCGTGTCCTGACGTGCGGCGTGGAACACCTTGATGATCGCCGGGTCCCTCAGGATGTCGAGGAACGGCGTCAGATCCAGCCCCTCGGCCAAGGGATCGATGATCGCTTCGTGCGTCGGCGTCGCGGCCTGAATCAGGCACAGCTTGGGCCAGTAGGTGGTCTCGCGCATGAACTCGGTGTCCACGGCGATGAAACTGTCTTGGGCGACGGCCTTACAGAATGCGGCCAGTTCGTCATTGGTGGTGATTGGCGTCATTGGGATGCTATAGCCCCGCGCGACGCCTTTGTGGCAAGAGCCGCAACACATTTCCGCACTGATTCAGGCCCGCGATCCATGAGCGACACACCCAAAACGCTGGAAAACGGCCTGAGCTACGCTGATGCGGGCGTGGACATCGATGCCGGAGAGCGTCTGGTGGACGCCATCAAGCCACTCGCGAAGTCCACTCGCCGCCCCGGAGCCGAGGCTTCGCTGGGGGGATTCGGCGCCCTGTTCGACCTCAAGGCCGCTGGTTTTATCGATCCGCTGATCGTCGCCACGACCGACGGAGTCGGTACAAAGCTCAAGATCGCCATCGAGACCGGCCGCCATGACGGCGTCGGCATCGACCTCGTAGCCATGTGCGTCAACGACCTGCTGGCCCAGGGCGCGGAGCCGCTGCTGTTCCTCGACTATTATGCGACCGGCAAGCTCGAGATCGACGCCGCCCGCCGCGTCGTCGCCGGCATCGCCGAAGGCTGCCGTCAGGCCGGTTGCGCCCTCGTCGGCGGTGAGACCGCTGAAATGCCCGGCATGTATTCGGGCAACGACTACGATCTCGCCGGCTTCTCGCTGGGCGCCGTCGAGCGTGGCCACGCCCTGCCCTATCTGGATCGCCAGTTCGCGGGCGACGTGATCATCGGTCTGGCTTCGTCCGGCCCGCACTCCAACGGCTATTCGCTGATCCGCAAGGTGGTCGAAAAGTCCGGTCTGGCATGGGGCGATGACGCGCCGTTTGCGAAGGACCGCTCGCTAGCGCAGGCGCTGATGGAGCCGACGAAGATTTACATCAAGCCGGTCCTGCCGCTGATGAAGGCCGGCCTGATCAAGGGCGCCGCGCACATCACCGGCGGCGGCCTGATCGAGAACCCGCCCCGTTGCATCGCCGAGGGCCTTGAAGCCTCGTTCGACTGGAACGCCTGGCCGATGCCCGCCGTGTTCAAGTGGCTGGGCGAAGTCGGCGGCATCTCCGACCACGAACTCCGCCGCACCTTCAACTGCGGCGTCGGCTTCATGCTGATCGTGGCGCCCGAGAACGTCGAAGCGGTGCTGGAAGGCTTGCTCGAAGCCGGCGAGACGGCGTTCGTCTGCGGACAGTTGGTTTAATCTTACCCTCTCCCGGCGGGAGAGGGATGTGTTTAGATTGCCGCTGAACACGGAG
>DASVTM010000519.1:0-1831 GCA_036387575.1 Brevundimonas sp. | reverse complement strand
CGCTCGCTGGGCCAAGGTCCAGACGGTGCTGGAAACGGTCAACGAACAGCTTGAGGGCGCTCGTCGCGAGAAAACCATTGGTGGTGCGCTGGACGCATGGCCGGTGGTGACGGGACCGGCCAGCGCATTCGAAGCCTATGCCGATCTGGACGCCGCTGAGGTGTTCCGCACATCAGGAGCCGAACTCGTCGTCGGAGGTGACGCTGTGACGGTTGAGGTCAAATTGGCCGACTATCCGAAATGCGCTCGCTCATGGCGCCGTGTGCCGGACGTCGGGTCGGATGCAGCCTACCCTGAGCTCAGTGCGCGGGACGCCGATGCGGTCCGCTTCTGGGATCAGACGCACGCGAGCTAGACCGACGCATCTGTAAAAAACCAAGCCGGCCCGGGGCATGCGCTCCGGGCCGGTTTCCGTTTCAGCCTAGCCGATGGATCAGGCGGCTTCGCCGAACTGGTTCATCGTGTTGTGGGCGCCGCCGGCCTTCAGGGCGGCTTCACCGGCGAAGTATTCCTTGTGGTCGTCGCCGATGTCCGAGCCGGACATGTTCTGGTGCTTCACGCAGGCGATGCCCTGACGGATCTCCTCGCGCTGCACGTTCTTGACGTAGCCCAGCATGCCCGCCGCGCCGAAATATTCGCGGGCCAGATTGTCCGTGGACAGGGCGGCCGTGTGATAGGTCGGCAGGGTGATCAGGTGGTGGAAGATGCCCGCCCGTTTCGCGCCGTCCGACTGGAACGTGCGAATGGCTTCGTCGGCCTGAACCGCCAGCGGGGTCTCGTCATAGGCTGCGCTCATCAGCTTGGCCCGGTCGTAGCCGGAGACGTCCTGACCTTCAGCTTGCATAGTGTCGAACACCTGCTGGCGGAAGTTGAGCGTCCAGTTGAACGAGGGCGAGTTGTTGTAGACCAGTTTGGCGTTGGGGATGACCTCGCGGACGCGGTCCATCATGCCCGCGATCTGTTCGACGTGCGGCTTCTCGGTCTCGATCCACAGCAGGTCGGCGCCGTTTTGCAGCGAGGTGATGCTGTCGAGGACGCAGCGATCCTCGCCAGTTCCGGCGCGGAATTGGAACAGGTTCGAAGGCAGGCGCTTGGGACGCAGCAGCTTGCCGCCGCGGTTGATGACGACGTCGCCGTTCTTCAGTTCAGCGGCCGAGATTTCCTCGCAGTCGAGGAAGCTGTTGTACTGGTCGCCCAGATCGCCAGGTTCGTTCGAGACCGCGATCTGTTTGGTCAGGCCGGCGCCGAGGCTGTCGGTGCGGGTGACGATGACGCCATCCTCGACGCCCAGTTCTAGGAAGGCGTAGCGGCAGGCGCGGACCTTGGCGAGGAAGTCCTCGTGCGGGACCGTGACCTTGCCGTCCTGGTGACCGCACTGCTTCTCGTCGGAGACCTGGTTCTCGATCTGCAGCGCGCAGGCGCCGGCCTCGATCATCTTTTTGGCCAGCAGATAGGTCGCCTCGGCGTTGCCGAACCCGGCGTCGATGTCAGCGATGATCGGCACGACGTGGGTCTGATAGTTGTCGACGGCGTCCAGCAGCTTGCGCTCGGTGACGGCATCGCCGGCCTCGCGGGCGGCGTCGATGTCGCGGAACAGGCCGCCCAGCTCACGGGCGTCAGCCTGACGCAGGAAGGTGTAGAGCTCCTCGATCAGGGCCGGGACCGAAGTCTTTTCGTGCATCGACTGGTCGGGCAGGGGGCCAAAGTCTGAGCGCAGGGCCGCGATCATCCAGCCGGACAGGTAGAGGTATTTCCGGTCGGTCGTGCCGAAATGCTTCTTGATCGAGATCATCTTCTGTTGGCCGATGAAGCCGTGCCAGCAGCCCAGCGA
>DASVTM010000518.1:0-5014 GCA_036387575.1 Brevundimonas sp. | reverse complement strand
CGTCTCGGGTAGCCCCGGGGCGACCCAGCGGCTGCTGACGCAGGACCAGTTGATGACGGTGCGCGACGTGGTCCTGCCTATGGACCAACTGATCGCCTCCGAGCTGCGCGGTCGGCTGATCCGCTATTCCGAAGAAGGCGAGCGTCACGCGTTCGAGGCCATGGATCCGATCGTCGGGCTGGAGAACACCTACAAGCGTGGCCTCGGCCGAATGCGCGCCCTGACCGATCCCGGCTTCATGGCGACACGAGCGGCTGGCGAAGTCGATTTCCGGCAGAAGGCAGGCGAGCAAGTCTTCAACGACCTCGCCGGAATCCAGCCTGCGGTCCGCGAACTGTACGCCCCCTACGCCCTGCTGGAAGGTGGGAACGGCATCGGCACGACCCCGGTCGCCGGTGGGTCGCAGCTGTTTTTGTGGGCGCGGGCGCTGGTGCGTGGCGCTCAGGAGCGGGCCAAGCCGTCGGATCAGCGCCTGCCGGAGTTCGGGGACTCGCGCCTGTCCGCCACGCAAACCGCCCTGTTCGCCGAGCGTCCCGTCTATCCGGAGCTTGAGCAGATCCGGATGGAATGGTGGCTGTCCAAGACCCGCGAATGGCTGACTCTCGACAGTCCCTATGTGAAGCCGCTGCTGGGCCAGGAGTCGCCTGAACAGCTGTCGGCGCGCATCGTATCGGGCACAAAACTGGCCGACCCCGCCGTACGCCACGCCCTTTGGGACGGGGGTCTGGCGGCCATTCAGGCCTCCAACGATCCGATGATCCAGTATCTGCTGGCGATTCAGGAGCCGACCCGCGCCATCCGCACCGAATGGGAAGAAAAGGTTCAGGCGCCGACCGACCGCGCCTCGGAACAGCTCGCGACCGCCCGTTTCGCCGCCTACGGCGACGCCGTCTATCCCGACGCAACCGGCACGCTGCGCCTGACCTACGGCAAGATCGAAGGCTCCGACGTGCCCGCCCAGCGCTGGGGCCCGTTCACGACGTTTGCAGGCCTGTGGGACCGCGCGACGGGCGCCGCGCCTTTCGATGTCGCGCCCAGGCTGCTGGCCGCCAAGGACCGGATCCCGGCCGACACTGTGCTGGACATGACCGTCTCTTCGGACACCATCGGCGGGTCCTCGGGCTCGCCGGTCGTCAACGCGAAAGGTGAGATCGTCGGGGCGAACTTCGACTCGACCGTGCTTAGCCAGCGCAACGCCTATGGCTACGATCGCAACGTCAACCGCAGCGTCATCGTCACGACGGGTGCGGTGACCGCGGCCCTGCGCGACGTTTACGGCATGAGCGGACTGGTTGCGGAACTGGGCGGACAGTCGGCCCCCGCCCGGTGAGCGGCGTCGTATTTCGGCCCGCGGACGAGGCCGACGTCGAGGCGCTGCATGCACTGGTCACCAGCGCCTATCGCGGGGACGCCGCCCGTCTCGGCTGGACCCATGAGGCCGACCTGCTGGACGGCCAGCGCACCGACGTCGCGGCCCTTTCCGAGGTCATTGCTGATTCTTCGAAGGTGATCCTGATGGCGCACCACGGCGGTGTTCTGATCGGCTGCGTGATGCTCGCGCAGCAACACGACGGATCCGCCTATCTGGGCATGCTGTCAGTCGACCCGGTGAGACAGGCCAGCGGCCTGGGCCGCCTCCTTCTGGCCGCTGCCGAGGCTGAAGCCAGTGCGCGCTACGGCGCCGGTCGTGTTGAGATGACCGTCATCCGCCAACGGCCAGAGCTGATCGCCTGGTACGAACGACGCGGCTATGCGCTGACGGGCGCGACGGCTGAATTCCCGATGGACGACGAGCGGTTCGGCCTGCCGAAACGACGCGATCTCGAGTTCGTAGTGCTATCGAAGACCCTCTAGAGCGGATCCAGTTTCACGACATCAGGGCGGCTCATCTCGCGGCGAGCCTTGTCGAAATACTGCCAGCCGGTCCAAAGGGTCGCGATGGCGGCGGCCCAGATCAGGGTGTCGGCGAAGATCTGGAACTCGTCGATATATTCGAGGTCCCAGCCGAAACCGTCCCAATTGCGGGCCAACAATTGCGCACCGAGCGCCACCATTTGCAGGGTCGTCTTCCACTTGGCCAGCAAGGTGACATCCAGCTTCACCTTGCCCGCAACCGTTTCGCGCAGCGCCGAGACGGCGAACTCGCGGAACAGGATCAGGCCGCAGGGAATGGCGATCTGCGGCACCGAGCCCGAAGTCAGCACGCCGAGGATGGCGCCTGTGACAAGGATCTTGTCGGCAATCGGATCGAGGATCGCACCCCAACGCGTGGTCGCGTTCCAGCGCCGAGCCAGATAGCCATCGACCCAGTCGGTTGAGGCCGCGACCACGAAGATCCAGAAGGCGGTCCGGTAAAGGGCGAACTGGTCGTCAGGATCCAGATAGGCGGACAAGAACGGGAACCCGCCCGTGGCTCCAGCCAGGATCAGGAACATCACCACGCCTGCCAGCAGACGAATGCCGGTCAGTATGTTGGGGATCGGATTGACGGGGTGTGGGGTGGCGCTCATCGGGTCTCTTTTCAGTCGGCTGCGTGGGTGTGCCATGCTTCGCCGTCAGAGGCGAACGCTCGATCAACCCAGAGGTTCGAACCGGGGACCGTCGCCCAAGGCGCGCAATACCCCGTCGGCGATACCGAAGTGCAGCCCACTCAGGGTCAGTTCTCCAGCGGCTTCGCGTTCTGCAATCCACGGGAAGGTACGCAGGTTGCGGATGGACAGGCGCACAACGGCCTCCTCCGCGGCGCTCTCGACCTCTTCGGGCGCAACCGTCTCAGCAACATGACGAACCACCGGGGCGCCCTGCTCGACCCACGGTGCGACGAAGTCCCGGCAGTTGTCGGGGGCGCCGTTCAACATGGCGTTGACGCCGCCGCAGTGGGCATGGCCCATCACTACGATGCGCGATACTTCCAGCACCTTGACCCCGAACTCGAGCGCAGCGGACACCCCGTGCAACTGGCCGTCGGGCTCATAAGGCGGAACGAGATTCGCGACGTTGCGGACCACGAACAGCTCGCCCGGAGCCGCGTCGAAGATCAGGGCGGGATCCGCGCGGCTATCTGAACAGGCCACGATGAGGGTGTGCGGCTTCTGGCCCTTGGCGAGGTTTTCGTAATCGGCGCGCGCAGCCGGCCAATGATCCTTGCGGAAGCGCAGGTAGCCAGCGGTCAGTTCATCGTCAGGGTTCATGGCGAGGCTTCTACGCTGTGTGGAAGAAGCCGTGAATACGCTCCGCGAGCGGTTCGTTGATCCCATCGACCTTGACCAGATCGGACACGGAGGCGCGCGACACGCCCTTGGCCGAGCCGAACGCGTGCAGCAGCGCCCTCTTGCGACCCGGACCGACGCCCTCGATCTCGTCCAGCGGATTCTTCTTGATGTCCATCGAGCGGCGCTTGGCGTGGGCGCCGTTGGCGAACCGGTGGGCCTCGTCGCGCAGACGCTGGATGTAATAGAGCGCCGGTGACTTCAGCGGCAGCATGAAGGGCGGCTTGCCGGGCATGAAGAAATGCTCCTTGCCCGCGTCACGGTCCGGCCCTTTTGCCACCCCGACGGCCAGGATGTCGTCCAGCCCCAGGTCAGCCAGCACCGCCAGCGTCTCGGCCAGTTGCCCTGCCCCGCCGTCGATCAGCAGCAGGTCGGGGCGAACGACGTCTTCCTCACCGGCTTCCTCGTCCTTGACCAGACGGGCGAAACGGCGACGCATGACCTCGCGCATCATGCCGTAGTCGTCGCCGGGCGTGATGTCCTGATCGCGAATGTTGAACTTGCGATATTGCGATTTCTGGAAGCCTTCCGGCCCGGCGACGATCATGCCACCGACGGCATTGGTGCCGGAGATGTGGGCGTTGTCGTAGACCTCGATCCGTTCCGGACGCGTTTCCAGACCGAAGGCCTCACAGACCTCGTCGAGGATTTTGCCCTGCGCCGAGCCCTCGGCCATCTTGCGACCCAGGGCTTCGCGCGCGTTGGTGTGGGCGTGGTCGACCAAGGCCAGCTTCTCGCCGCGCTGCGGGCGATTGATCTCGACCTTGCGTTCGGCCTTCATCGTGAAGGCTTCCTCGAGCAGTTCCAGTTCGTGCGGACGAACGTTGGACAGGATCAGGCGTGGTACCGGCTTGTCCTCGTAGAACTGACCGAGGAACGCTCCCAGGATTTCCGGATCGGTATCGGAGCGGTCGACCCGCGGGAAATAGGCGCGCCCGCCCCAGTTCTGGCCTGCGCGGTAGAAGAAGACCTGCACACAGGCCTGCCCGCCTTCGGAGAACAGGGCGAAGACGTCAGCCTCGGCGACGCTGTCCGCGGAGACCGAGTTCTCCATCGAAATGGCCGACAGGGCGCGAATGCGGTCACGGACACGCGCTGCCTGTTCGAAATCCATCTCCTCGGCAGCGGCGGTCATATCGGCCGAGAGCCGCCCGATCACCGCGCGCGACTTGCCGCGCAGGAACTGTTCGGCCTCGGTGACCAACTCGCCATAGTCCTCCAGTGAGATCAGCCCGGTGCAGGGCGCCGAGCAGCGCTTGATCTGGTGCAGCATGCAGGGGCGCGTCCGGGTCTCGTAGACGCTGTCCGAGCACGAGCGCAGCAGGAAGGCCTTCTGCAGGGTGTTCAGCGTGCGGTTCACCGCCCAGGTGCTGGCGAAGGGGCCGAAGTAGTCGCCCTGCGTCGTGTGCTGGCCGCGGTGCTTGCGGATCTGGGCCACCGGGTGGTCGCGGCGGATCATCAGCTCGGCGAAGGACTTGTCGTCGCGCAGCAGCACGTTGTAGCGCGGCATCAGCCGCTTGATCAGGTTCGACTCGAGCAGCAGCGCCTCGACCTCGGTATGGGTCGTGACGAACTCCATCGTCGTCGTTTCCGCCACCATCCGCTGAAGGCGGGTCGGCAGCTTCATGACCTGGGTGTAGTTGACCACCCGCTTCTTCAGGTTCTTGGCCTTGCCCACGTAGAGGACCTCCCCCCCCTCCCCCAGCATCCGATAGACGCCGGCGGTCTCCGGCGCGGTCCTGGCG
>DASVTM010000517.1:0-4502 GCA_036387575.1 Brevundimonas sp. | reverse complement strand
CTCCAGTACGTGCTGGAGGAAGGCTCAAAGAACGACTGGCTCAATGACAACCTCATCCTGCTGCTGGCCCTGACCGCCCTGATCGCGGGGCCAGCCTTCGTCTGGCGATCGTTGACCTACCGAAACCCTATCGTCGAACTTCGAGCCTTCACCAACCGCAACTTCATGGTCGGGGTCGTCATGACCTTCACCGTCGGTTTCGCCCTGTTCGGCGGGACCTTCCTGTTGCCGCTGTTCCTCGGTCGGGTGCGTGACTATTCGCCGTCCGAGGTCGGCACGACGATGGTGGTGTCGGGGCTCGCCATGTTCGCCACGGCTCCGTTTGCCGGGCGGTTGGTACGTACGGTCGACGCACGTTTGTTGATGTTCGGGGGCTTCATGATGGCCGCATGGGGCATGTGGGACGCGCGTCTGGTCACCGACGACTGGGGCTTCTGGGAGTTCGCCGGCATTCAGGCGTTGCGCGGGGCCGGTGTCATGATCGCCATGATCGCCTCGCAGCAGGTGACGATGTCGACGCTGCCACCGCACATGGTGAAGAACGCCTCCGGGCTGGTGAACCTGTTCCGCAACGTTGGCGGCGCCTTTGGCCTCGCCTTCCTGAACACCTCGCTGACGACCAACACAGCCGCACACATGAGCGAGCTGACGACCCGCATCAGCCAGACCAACATCCAGATGACCGACATGATGGCCGGCATGGCCGACCGCTTCAGCAACTCGATCAACCCCGAGGGTGCGGCGATGAAGGCGATCTACGGCATGATGCAGCAGCAGGCGACGACGCTGGCGTTTGGCGACGCCTTTGCAGTGCTCGGCATCGGCTGCGCCATCGCGGCGTTCGTCACCCTGCTGGCCAAGCCGGTAAAGGCCAACCCCGCCGCGCCTCCGGTGGACGCCCACTGATGCCGAGAGCCGCCGGCCAGATCGACCCCCGCAAGAGCGAAGCCATCCTCGAGGCGGCCCGTGTGCTGTTCCATGAGTTGGGCGGAGCCGTGTCGATGGAGGCGATCGCCAAAAAGGCTGGGGTCTCCAAACAGACTCTGTACAACCGGTTCGCTTCAAAGACGGAGTTGGCCCGGGCGCTGGCGGAGCAGAGGTCGACAGCCATAACCGCACCCCTGCGAACCAACGGCGACCCGGAGGCGGTGCTGACGGCGCTCGCCATCGCCCTCGTCACCAAGATCTGCAACGCCCAGAAGGGTGAAAGCCTGCGCGGCGTCGCTCTGATGTCGCCTCCGATCCCCGGTGTCGCAGAGGCCATCTATGAAGGCGGCCCGGCCGAGAGTCTGCGCCGACTAGCGGCCTGGCTGGCCGAACAGGACCGCAAGGGCCTGCTATCGATCCCCGACCCGGCCCACGCCGCCGAGATGTTCACCGGCATGGCTGTCGGTCATGGTCACTTGCGCGCGTTACTGGGTCTTCAGCATCCCGAGATCGACATCGAGGCTCGCGCCCGCGAAACCGCGCACCGCTTCATCCGGGCCTTCGGGCGCTGATCGCTCGCGTCGTCTGTCAGTCCGTCAAAGACCTCTGGCTGACGGAGCGCAGGCCCAACAGCAGAGCTTCGCTGGTGCGGCTGGCCTGGCATCCTCCGGTCAGGATGAGCCGCATGGCCTGAAGGTGAACTCGAACCGATGGCCAGTGCCAGACGTCGGCAGCGATCATCCTGTCGGTCACGTCGCACAGGCTGTAGCTGGCCTCGTGTAGCGGCCCCGTGTCGAAGAACCCGCCAAGATCGATCATGGTCGACGCGAGCTGATAGACGTGAGGCCCCGCATCCGCCGCGGCAGTCAAGGCGAGGGCGTCGAGTTCGTCGAGAGTGGCGGCGATCGTCGCCATAACAGTCTCGCGATGGCCTTCCAGCTGCTGTCCGGCGAGGCGCGAAGCATCCCGGACCGTACGCCCGCCAGGCTCGGCAAGCCGGCGCGCCAGCGTGCTCGTCACCTTGTATGTTCGTGTTTCGGTCACAGGGCGACCCTCATCGGCTTCATCATCATGTCGATCGACGCCTGGTCCATATTGCTTTCCTTGGCGGCGCCGACATGTTCGGACAGATCTCCCGAACGGCGTCCGGGGATCCCCAAAGGCGGCCCGAAATTCCGCACCCGGCGGTCGGGTCCCACATAGGTGTCACATTCCACGAAGTCCCGTTCGTCCGCTCCGAGCCACAGTATGCGCTGCAGCAGGACCGATGGCGTCAGTGGCTTGGTGACTATGAAGCTGGACCCGCAGTCGCGGCTCTTGCGAATCTTTGACTGCGCCGCGTGCCCGGTCAGCATGATCACAGGGGTATGACGCACCGGCGGCTGGGTTTCGCGCCTCAACCAGCGGATGAAGTCATAGCCGTCCATCTCAGGCATGGAAGACTCGATCAGAATAAGGTCGACGTCGCGCCGCTGGACGAGCTTGACGGCCTGCTCGGTCGATCCGCACTTGATCTGTTCGCGTACCCCGAAGCCGTGGAAGATCGAACTCAGCATGTCGAGCGACTGGCTGTTGTGATCGATCAGCAGCACGGTCGAATGCGCGAGATTGACCCTGTCTGTCGGAGAAGCCTTGGCCATCGTCAGTCGAACAGCATCAGATCGCCGGACTCCGCCGGAGCGGCGAGGGGCCTCGAGCGCCCGGTCAAACGCTCGGACTGATCGGACAAGGTGAGGGCGTGAAGCGCGGTTTCCCACGGCACACCGGCGCCAAGAGCGGCCATCAGGCCGCTGAGGCCGTCCAGTCGCTGGATGATGAGGTCGCAGGCCTGGGTCCGTCTGACGGCGTCGGCGCGCTTCTCCGCCGGGCAATGGGCAGTCAACTCGACCAACAGGGTGGAGAGATCATCGATATCGAGGCGCACATCCGCCATCTCGTCGGCGATGACGCTGAGCAGGGCGGGATCGCCGTTCAAGAGCATCAGAACAACTCCACAGCGCCGGAAGCGGCGGGCTGGATGCGCGGCGGCTTGGCAACGGGCACATGATTGTCGGTGACGGCGCGCTGCAGCGCACGTCCGCTGACCGGCCAGTAGTGCAGTCGTCGACCACCGGGCCCGCGCAAACTCCCGCCGACAAGCGGGATGCCCTCATCCACGAGGAAACGTTCTGCGAAGTCGGCATTGGCCAGACCCACGTTCTTCATGGAATCAAACATGCGCCCGCCGCCGAAGAGCTTGGCTTCCAGGCGGTCGCGACGCGCCCCGGCCTTGAGCACTTCGTTGATCAGGAGCTCCATCGCATAGGCGCCGTAACGACGGCCTGCGTCGGTCCCGGCGCCCGCACCCTCCGGAAGCAGGAAATGGTTCATGCCGCCGACGCCGGCGCCGGGATCGCGCAGACACATCGCCACGCAGCTGCCCAGGATCGTTGTCAGCATGACGTCCGGATCGGACGTCACATGGTGATCGCCCTGGCCCACGTGTATCCGTTTTTCGCTCGCCAGAGCCGCCGCTGACATCATGTGAGAGGACCAAAAACGCCTTCCAGCTTCTCTTTGAGCTGGGCGACGGTGAAGGGTTTGACGAGGTAGTTGTTGACTCCGAACTGCACTGCGCGCGCGACCAGTTCGCGATCTGCGCGGCCGGTCAGCATAATGAAGGCGCAGCCCTGCGTCGGCGGATGGGCCCGGACGGCCCGTAGCAGGCCAAGCCCGTCGAGCTTGGGCATGTTGAAGTCCGAGATCACCAGATGGGGAGGTTTGCCGATCATCTCGCGGAGACCAGCCTCCCCATCAGCCGCTTCGCGGAACTCACGGAATCCCAGCTGCTGCATGCTGGTGCGAATCAGGGCGCGCATCGACATCTGATCGTCGACGATGAGGGTGTGGATGGAAACTGCGGCGGGCATGGGGGAAACCTCAGGCGGCGGACTGTGAGGCGCGCGGAGGCGCGGCGCACAGATCGAGAATAGCGGACGAAAGACGAGACAACGGCAACTGGCGTTCTACGGCGCCGATCTCATGCGCGACCCGCGGCATGCCGTAGACGACGCAACTGGCCTCATCCTGACCAAGCGTATGGGCGCCGGCATTGCGCATTTCGAGCAGGCCCTGAGCTCCGTCCCGACCCATGCCGGTCAGGATCACGCCCGTCATCGGGCGGCGCAGGCGGGAGACCGAGCGGAACAGAACGTCAACGGAAGGACGGTGGCCGCTGACGGTGTCGCCCTGACTCAGACGACAACGCGGAGTCGCGCCCAGGACTTCCAGGTGGGTCAGGCCGCCCGGCGCAATGTAAATGTGGCCTGGCAGCATGGGGGCCCCGTCGACGGCTTCGGTGACCGTGGCGCCCGACATCTTGTTCAGTCTCGCGGCGAAGCTGCCGGTGAACGTGGCTGGCATATGCTGCGTCACTACCGTTGCGGGGCAGTCTGCGGGGAAGGCCGAGAGGATCGTGAGCAAGGCCTCGACCCCGCCTGTAGAGGCTCCGATCGCCAGGATGTGGTTGGCAGCGGCGCGATAGTCGGCACGCGGCCGGGTTTCCGGGGCCGGTCCCCTTGACCGGACCTGGGACC
>DASVTM010000516.1:0-2393 GCA_036387575.1 Brevundimonas sp. | reverse complement strand
CGGGCGATCCGCAAGCGGCCATCGAAAACGCGACGATAGGCACGGCGGCGGAGGCGAGCAGGGCGGGCAGAAGACGCATCGGGGGACACTCGAAAGGGCTGGTCGGCCTCTGGGAATTCCCCAGATCGTCGCCCGTTCCCTCAGCGTCGCCTTATAGCAGCGCGGCGGCTAGTCCTTCGGCGGTGATGGCGGCCCAGCAGGCGTAGCCGTCGTCATTCATATGCAGGTCGTCGGGGCCGACGCCGCCCCGGTTTAACCGGGTCCAGCCCTGCATAGCGTCGAACCGCCGCTGGACGGCATAGCCGACGCGGGTGCCTTCGAGCGCTATCAGCTTGGCCGCTTCGCCGAGCTCGGTGTTCTTGCCGCGGAAGTTGACGCCGTTCTCGGGCAGGCGCTGCGGGTCGACTAGCAGGACGTCGACGTTGGCGCGCGACAGGATATCCTCGCCGCGATGCAGGTCGGCGGCGACATCGTTCCACGGCCGGGCGCGCAGCACGTCATTGGTGCCCAACTGCCAGATCACCAGATCGGGTCGAAAGCGCTGAATCTCGGCCTCGAGCCGATTAACCGTCTCATGCGCAGTCTCGCCGCCTATGCCCCTGTTCCAGACGTTGACCGCCACATCGGGCAGCCGGTTACGCAGATCGGTTTGCAGCAAGGGGACGAACCCCAGCTCGGCCTTGCTGGCGCCCACGCCCTCGATGCTGGACGATCCGACGGCGAGGATGTTCAGGCGATTCAAAGCCACCGCCGCCTTGCTGCGTTTCAGGCCATCGCCGGCGAGGACCAGACTGTCGCTGCTGACCGGACAAGAGGGTGCGTCTGTCGCGGGCGCCTCGGTCGGGGCGGGGATGACCGGCTCCGACGCAAGCAGGCTCGTACCAGGCTCGGCGGTCTGGGCTCGCGCCACGCCGGAAATGAGCAAGCCAAGGCCGACGCTGGCAGCGGCGGTCAGCAGGACAGTCGTCAGTCTCACCCGTTTTCTTCTCCAGTCGCGGGGTCGGTGGCAGTCTTGCCAGAGTTGCTCGAACCTTCCGAGCCGGGCGGTTCGGTCGCCGGGCGCGGGGCCTCGCCGTCGGAGGACGGGTTGCGCTGGTTCTCGTTTTCCAGGGTCCGGTTTTTAGGACGATCCTTGGGCGTATTGGCGTCTGTCATGGCGGTCTTCCTGATTATCCACGGTCTGGCCGTCTGCGGCAACGCTCCCGATCGCAGATCGGCTCCGGACCGTCGCGTCGAAAGGTGTCATTCACCATCCCGCTAAACCGTACTGAAACGGCGATCGGCTAAGCGTGACCGCTGGAATCGGAGAACCGCATGGCCGGATCGCTACAGGTCGAGATCATCAAGCCGGAGGCGCTGAGCCCTGCGGAGGAGACCCTGTGGCGCGCCATGCTGGCTGCAAACCCTGATCTGGCCAGCCCCTATTTCAGGCCGGAGTTCACCCGTATCGCCGGGTCGATCAGCCCCGAGGCCGCAGTGGCCGTGTTCCGGCAGGACGGCGAGATCGTTGGCTTCTTTCCGCATCAGACGCGCGGAGGCACGATCCAGCCGCTGGGCGCACCGATGAACGACTATCACGGGGTGATCGCCTTCCCCGGTCGTGCTCCGGACCTCGATACGGTGGCCAGTCTGCTGAACGTCCCACGCCTGCGTGTCGGCGCCTGGGTCGGTGAGGCGCATGAGGCTGAAGATCGCGAAACCCTTATGGTCGCCATGCCGGAGGGACCGGACGGCGACAGCTACGGCGCCTGGTATGCAGAGCGTCGCCAGACCTGCGGCAAATATTTCAAGGACAAGGAACGCGCGCGCCGCAGTCTCGAGACCGAGCTGGGAGCCATCACGGTCGAGCGCGATCTGCGCGATCCGGCCCTGCTGGATCAGCTGATCGTGCTGAAGCGGGATCAATATCGCCGCACGGGACGCCACGACATCTTCGACTGCGGCTGGACCGCCGACCTGTTGCACGCCCTGCTGCAGGCGCGGGGCGAGGACGACTTCGGAGCCTCGATGGCGGCCATGTACGCAGGCGGCAAGCTGGTGGCGGTGGAGTATTCGCTGCACGCCGGGGGGCGGTACCATTTCTGGTTCCCGGTCTATGAGCCGACGCTGGCGCGGTGCTCGCCGGGTATCCTGCTGAGCCTGGACACCATGCGGCTGGCCTCGGCCCGGGGTTACCGCGTGTTCGATTTCGGCTTCGGCGGTGAGGGCTACAAGAAGTATTTCTGCAATGCCCACCAGACCGTCCGAGAGGCGGTGATCGTGCGTCCGAGCCTGAGCGCGGGCCTGAGCAACGCGGCGGTCGGCCTTCTGAACAAGGCGGGCAAGATGCGTGGCGACCGGCTGCGAACCAGCGTCCGGCGCCGCTGGGCCGCGATCGAAGCCTGCGAGACGAC
>DASVTM010000515.1:0-1867 GCA_036387575.1 Brevundimonas sp. | reverse complement strand
CGAGCTTGTTCATGTCGGTGTAGTCGAGGTTCTCGCCGCCCATGTTCCAGATGAAGGCGTAGTTCGACGCCCCCTAAAGCCGGCCCAGGGCAATGGTGACATGCATGTCCGTTCCGTTCCAGGCGTCAATCACGCCAGCGTTCGGAAGGTGCACGCTCATGAAGCCAGGGCGAGCTGGTCTGACGCCGAGGGCGCCGGCGCCGTGAAGTTGGACAGGCTGACGCCGACCAGACGAATGCCCCTGGCGGGCGGATAGAGGGACCTAACCAGCAGGAGGCTGACCTCTTCGAGCCGCGCCTCGGAGGTCACCGGCTCGGGAAAGGACCGGCTGCGCGTCGATTGCTGGAAGTTGGCCCATTTGACCTTCACCGTCACGGTGCGTCCGTAGGCGTTCGACTTCTCGCACCAGTTCCAGACGTCGCCGGCCATGGCGAGGACGCCCGCCTCGATCGCCGACGGATCAGTCAGGTCGCTGCCGAAGGTCGTCTCTGATCCCGATGACTTGCGCTCGCGGTTCGGATTCACAGCGCGATCGTCCTCGCCGCGCGAGATGGCGTAGTACCAGGGACCGGACTTGCCGAAATGCTGCTGCAGAAAGGCCAGTGACTGGCGCCGCAAATCCTCGCCAGTCTCGATTCCCAGCCGGGCCATCTTGGCGGCCGTCACCGGCCCGACCCCGTGGAAGCGCTTCACCGGCAGGGTCTCGACGAAGGCCTCGCCGCGCCCGGGCGGGACGACGAACTGTCCGTCCGGCTTGCGCTGATCAGAGGCGAGTTTGGCCAGAAACTTGTTGTAGGAGATCCCGGCCGACGCGGTCAGGCCGGTCTGCTCCAGGATGCGCGCGCGGATCTCGACGGCGGTCTCCGATGCAGTCGGAAGGCCTCGCAAGTTGTGGGTGACGTCGAGATAGGCCTCGTCGAGGGACAGGGGCTCCACCAGAGGGGTGTACTCCGCAAAGATCGCCTGGATCTGTTTCGAGACAGCGCGATAGACCTCAAACCGGGGCGGCACGAAGACGAGGTCGGGGCACTGCCGCAAGGCCGTCGTCGAGGGCATGGCCGACCGAACCCCGAAGACACGCGCCTCATAACTGGCCGCCGCCACGACGCCGCGCTGGGCCGCGTATCCGACGGCCACCGGGCGGCCGCGCAGGGCCGGGTTGTCGCGCTGTTCGACCGACGCGAAGAAGGCGTCCATGTCGACGTGAATAATCTTGCGCACGAGCCTGTTGTTCATTCCAGGCGATATAGCAAATCTGGAACAAATAGTGAACGGCAAGCGCGCTCGGCACTCGCAGTCCGATTTAAAGGATTCGGCGTTTTCGCGACCGGCCATTCGCCGGGAACTTCACGAGAAAGCGGAGCATTCTCCGCCTATGAGCAAGTCCAGCCCCACCCGCCAAGGGCCTCTAGAGCCCGAGGCTCGCAAGAACGCCGTCGTGGTCGAGGATCCGTCGCGGGACGCGATTGTGATGACCGCCGACGAAGCCGACCTCTCGGGCATTCGCATGCTTGAGGAAGCCGCCAAGGCGCGTGAAAACGAATCTAATGGAGAGCGTGATGAGTGACGACAAATCCAAGCTCGGCGACGGCGACCGTCGACGCATCAGTCTCAGCGAGGAATACGAAGTTCGCGACTGGGCCGAGAAGTTCGGGGTTTCCCAAGATGAGTTGCGGGCCTCGGTCCGCCGCGTCGGCAACATGGCCGATGACGTGGAGCGGGATCTCCGCGGGGGCAACTAAGCAGGATCGACTACGCTGTCACGGGCCGCGAGTCTCAGGCGCGGAACGACCCGGCTGCGATCATCTGGCCGATCAACCTTTGGCAGGAGCCGGCCCCACCACCATCGTTCGACACCGCCGCAAAG
>DASVTM010000514.1:0-4827 GCA_036387575.1 Brevundimonas sp. | reverse complement strand
ACAGAGATATAGCCCGCCGAGCGGTCGGCCATCTGGGGCAGGGGATCGGCCTCGGGACCATAGTTCATGCCGAGGACGATGGCGGTTCGCGCGCCGTCCCACATGGCGGTTGGGTGGGCGCGGCGCTCCAGCGTCGTCTCCATCCAGCCCATCTCGCCGTGCCGCCCCGCCTCGACGAAATGCGCCAGCTTCTCGCCATTGCTCCACGGCTCGCTGGCCGAGGCGAAGCGACAGACGTCGAAGCCCAACGCGGACGCCTGATTTCGGATGATGTCGCGAGGATCGACCATTGCGGGCTGCTGTCTCACAGACCGGGCGGCGATCAAAGGCGCCTAGAAGTCGAGGTCGGCGTAATGGGGGGCCGGGGCCAGACCCTGGAACTTGTCAGCCAGCAACGGGCGGAAGCAGGGACGCGACTTCAGCCGCATGTACCAGGTCTTTAGCAGGGGCCAGGATTTCCAGGCGATCTCTCCAAAGTAATCCAGCACCGAGATATGAGCGGCGGCAACCAGATCGGCCTGACTGAGACGGCGACCAGCCAGCCAGTCGCGTTCGCCGAGCAAGGCTTCCAGCATGACCAGATGCTCGCGCAGCGCCGCGCGGCCTTCTCGCAGGCCCTGGGCCTCGGGCGGACCGAGACGCAGCAGGGGCTTCTCCATCCTTTCGTGCAGCAGGACGGCGTTGACCTCGTCGGTGAAGCGCCGGTCGAACCATGTGGTCAGGCGGCGGACCTCGGCGCGTTCGGCCGGATCGGTGGGCATCAGCAGCGGCGACTTTTGTTGATCCTCGACCCAACCCATGATGGCGTTGGCCTCGCACAGGGTCAGGGGCTTGCCGTTCTGCGAGGTCTGTAACACGGGCGGCATGCCGGAGGGATTGAGGTCGCGCACCGGACAATCGGGCTCCCACGGGCGAACAGCGGTCTCCTCGACCACGATCTTCGCCTCGCCCAAGGCCAGCCGCGCCGAGCGGGAGCCGGGGTCGAACGGGAAATGGAACAGCACGGACGTCATGCGCGCATCCATGACGCAGCCCCTCTTAAGACCGCGTTTACCGCGACCGGGTTCAGCCCAAATCTTACGACCAAGGACCGGTGCGAGGGGTTTCCCCTGTCGCGCTGGTCAGCTCGACCGCGCCCGAAACCGTCGCGGCAGTGCCGACCGGCTCTGGCTTGCGTATTCCCGCTGGGTCGGGGTGGATCAGGACATCACTGTCCGGCAGGGCGGCGCGGATGCGGGCCTCGGCCTGCTCGACGATGGCGTGGGCGGCTTCCAGCGTCAGGGCGGGGTCGAGATCGACGTGCATCTGAACCATGACGGTCGACCCGGCCATCCGCGTGCGCAGGGCGTGAACGCCGGCGATGCGAGGATCGGCCAGTACGGCGGTGGTCACCGCGACCTGATCGGCATCGGTCGCCGATCGGTCGAGCAGGTGGTCGGCGGCTTGTTTGAGCAGGGCGAAGGCTCCCCAGAACAGCCAGATCGCCACGACCAGACCCGCCGCGGCATCCAGTCCGGGCGCGCGCAACCATGTCCCGGAGACCACGCCGATCAGAACCACCACATTGGCCGCGAGATCGGCGGCGTAGTGACTGCGGTCTCCGGCGACGGCCAGCGAGCCGGTCTGTTTCAGCGCCCGGGTCTGTAGCCAGACCAGTCCGGCGGTCAGGCCGATGGAGATGCCCATGACGCCCACGGCCCAGCCGCCTGCGCCGACGGGACGCGGATCGAACATCCGCTGGGTCGCCTCCCAGCCGATGAAGACGGCGGAGGCGAAGATCAGCCCGGCCTGCACCAGAGCGGCCATGGCCTCACCCTTGCCGTGACCATAGTGGTGCTCAGCATCGGGCGGCGCTGCGGCCCAGCGCACGGCGTAGAAGGTGGCCAGAGAAGCGACGAGATCGAGCGCCGAGTCCGTGAGCGAGGCGAGGATCGAGACGGAGCCGGAAGCTCCCAAGGCGAAGGCTTTGAGCGCGATCAGAAGGACGGCGACACCGACCGAGATGCTGGTGATCCGGCGGGTGATCGCCGCCTGGTCGGCGCCGGACGCGGCGCTGGGCGCCGGGCCGGGGTTGGGGCCGGAGTCCGGTGGGGTTGTCGGCTCGGAACCTTCGGGGATCGTCATGGTCGTCTTGTCGCCGAAAGCGGTGCCCAAATCCAGAGCGGGCCCACGTTTCGGCAAGCTTGGCCATATTGATCCGGTCCCGGAAACGCCCCATGGTAAGCATTGCATTCCCTCGGGGCAGGACGTTGTACGCATGGAACCTGCAGGGAAGCCGAACGGTCGCTGGATCGGCCGGAGCGAGGCTCTCGAGCGGCTCGGCGTCAAGGTCCAGACCCTGTACGCCTATGTCAGCCGGGGACGAATCTCCGCCCGTCCGGACCCGGACAATCCCCGCCGCAGCCAATATGCCGCAGAGGATATCACCCGGCTGAGCACACCGACGATCCCAGGCGAGACGCCCGCTCCGTTCGTGCCGTTTGAACAGGCCCCGGCGCGCGGAGAGGCCCTGATCCGGTCCTCGCTCAGTCTCGTGTCCGAGGGGCGGCTGTTCTATCGCGGCAAGGACGCCATCGACCTGTCGAAGACCGCGACGGTCGAGGACGCGGCCCGGCTGCTCTGGGACGCGCGCGACGCCAACCTGCTAGCCGGTCTCGGACCCCGGCTGGACGGAGCCGGAGGCGTCTCGCCCCGGACCCGGATGTTCGCATCCCTGGCCCGCCGCGCCGAGGAAGACCCCTCGAGTGCAGGCAAGACTCCGGAGCAGGTCAAGGCGCAGGCTGCCTCGGTGCTGAACGAGGTGATCGACGCCGTCGCCGGTCCCGGCCCGCGCCTGTTCTTCCATCAGCGGCTCGGACGTGGCTGGAAGGTGCTGGAGCGCGACAGTCCGATCATCCGTCAGGCGCTGATCCTGATCATGGACCACGGCATCAACCCGGCGGTGATCGCCACGCGGGCGGCCGCGGGCGGCGGGGCGTCACCGGCTGGGGCGGCTTTGGCGGGGCTCGCCACCTTCACCGCCTCGCCGCAAGCTTTCGAACTGGCCAAAACCATCGCCTATGTCATCGAGGCCCGGCGCGAGCCCAGGGGTGCGGCGGAACGGCGCATGGCCGACGATGGCCGTGTGCCCGGCTTCGGCGACGCAGCCTGGCCGGAGGGCGATCCGCGCGCCGAGGTCTTGATCGCAACAGCCCAGCTCCCCGCCGATCTGATCGCCATAGCGCGCGAAGGCGAGGCCGCTTCAGGCGTGAAGCCCAACATCGGTCTGGCGCTGGCCCTTGTCGCGCGCCGGCTGGACCTGCCTCGCGACGGCGCATCGGACATGCTGTTGATCGGGCGTCTGGTCGGTCTGCTCGGCCATGCGCTGGATCAGACGACTGACGGCTCGCCTATCGCGGCGCGTCTGCGCTATGTGGGTCCGAGACCCGGCGCCTGATCAGGCCTCCCACCGGGACCTTACAGGGGATATTCATGACGGACTGGCTGGCGGCGATCATCCTTGGCTTGGTGGAGGGGCTCACCGAGTTCCTGCCGGTGTCCTCGACCGGGCACCTGCTGCTGACCCAGCACCTGCTCGGCCTCACCGACCTGCGCTGGAACGCCTTCGTGGTGCTGATCCAGCTGGGCGCGATCCTGGCCGTCGTGGCGTTGTATTTCCAGCGGCTGTGGAGCGTGCTCATACGCCTGCCCACCGATCCGTCGGCGCGGCGGTTCGCGATCAGCGTCGCCATCGCCTTCGTGCCTTCAGCCATCGCCGGACTGTTCCTGCATGACTTCATCACCACGGTCCTGTTCGAGGACCTGCGCACCATCTGCTGGGCGCTGATCATCGGCGGGGTCATCCTGCTTGTGCTCGAGCGCTGGGCGCCCAAGCCGCACACCGGCGACGCCATGGCGCTCAGCTGGCGTCAGGCCTTCCTGATCGGACTGTTCCAGTGTCTGGCGCTGGTGCCCGGCGTGTCCCGCTCGGGCGCGACCATCTCCGGCGGTCTGGTGCTGGGGCTCGAGAAGCCGGCAGCGGCCGAGTTCTCGTTCTTCCTCGCCATCCCGACCATGGTCGCGGCCTTTGGTCTGGACCTGCTGAAGACCAAGGACTCGATCGATCTTCACTTCGCCTGGATCATCGCCATCGGCTTCGTGGTGTCGTTCATCAGCGGCCTGATTGTGATCCGCTGGATGCTCGCCTTCGTGTCAAAGCACGGCTTCGCCCCGTTCGCATGGTGGCGGATCGTCATCGGCGCCGTCGGTCTCGTGCTGCTGACGACGGGAGCGGTAGTCTGAGGGTCTTCTCTAGCGGGAGAAGGACAAAGGGTCAGGCCGCGACCAGTGTCTCTGGCGCGGGACCTTTGGCGAACTGGCCGCCCTTGCGGTAGCGCCACAGATAGGTGGGGGCGATGGCCTCAAGGCCGGTCGGCTCTATGCCCAGTGCGTCCAGACCCTCGGCTCCCGGAGCGACGACGTTGTCGGTCTCCAGCAGAATGACCTGATCTTTGGTCAGCACCGGCGCGATGCCGATCATGGTGCTCAGCTGGGCCAGGCCGCCGACGATCCTCGCGGCGAAGAAGGGCAGAGGAGCCAGCGCCCGCTCGCGGCCGGTTTCGCGCAGGATGTATTTCAGGATGTCGCCGAAGCTCCATACCGCGGGGCCGCCCAGCTCGAAGGTGCGCCCGGCGGCGTCGATGCGGGTCGTGGCGCGCGCGATGGCCTCAGCGACGTCGCCGACATAGACGGGCTGGAATTTCGTCTCACCGCCCCCGATCAGGGGCAGGGCGGGGGCCACGGTCGCCATTTGAGCGAAGCGGTTCAGGAAGCTGTCCCCGGCGCCAA
>DASVTM010000513.1:0-2989 GCA_036387575.1 Brevundimonas sp. | reverse complement strand
CCCTGCAGTCCACCGCTTTTGTTCGTATGGGGGAGGTACTGGCCTTCGAAGGTTCGGATGGCATTCTGGACGCCGCCAAAGGCGGGTTCATTTTTGGCAAGGGCTGGGCCGCCGTGCCGGACGCCGTGATCTGGAAGGCCGCAGGGTCGCCCGGAATCAGTCTCAGGTTCCAGGGCGCCCACACCGATATAGCTCTGATGCTGCAGTTCAGCGATGCGGAGACTGCGGCGCGGCTGCTGTCCGTCGGGGTTAACGGAATCCGGGAGGCGGTTCTTGAGCGGGACGCCGCCGTCGTAAGGGTCTTGATCCCGCAAGACGTAGTCACCGATAGCAAGATCCTGCACATCTGGATGACGATTGACGGTGGTCCCCTTTCACTGGGCGCGATGCAACTGACCGGCGTTGCCGTTCCGCCCTCCCGGTCCGCGAGACGACCGCTATGAAAACCGCCCTCTTGATCGTCGAACGTGATTTCCTCGTCACCCATGTCGGGGTCAGACAGGTCGTTCTGTTCTACTGGCGACTGCTGGAGAGCGCAGGGTATCGCGTACGTCTTGCCACGCCGGATAGTGGCTGCCTGATAACGGCGACGCCCGTCTCCCTCGCCGAGGTTATGATCGCCCTGAACCGGGGGCGATCCGACGCCCCCGACTGGCGCTCGACCGACAAGCCTGATGCCTGGGAGCGCGCCGTGCGAGACGGCCGTCCCAAGGACATCGTCAAATGGACCGACGACAAAATCAGCACGCGAGACGTCTCGCTTTCGATCGTCACCAATCCATGGCTATGCGCGAACGGGTTTCCCGAAGAGCGATTCACGGCAGGCATTGTCTACGACATGGTTCCCAACCTGCTGGCCAGCGGGGCCCTCCGACTTGGGACGGTGACGGACATCTACCGCTTCGCTCACGCGCACGACGTCGGCTATCGCATCTATCAGCGGCAGGCGGATAAGATCCTGTCGATCAGCGAGAGCACAAGGCGGGACTTCCTGGCCTTTTATCCCTCCGGCGATATGGCTGCGAGAACCGAGGTGGTCATCCCCTTCGATCCGCCGTTTTCGCCGAGGATCCTGGCCGGGCCAGCCCTGCCCCAGCAGCGACGCAAGCTACTTCTGGTCAATGTGCTGGACCCGCGAAAGAACTTCTCCGGAGTCGAGCGGGCCGTGAAGCTGGCGATGCGAGAGACGTCGTTCGACATCGACGTCGTTGGACGCGAGCGCATGCCAGGAGCTGCGGCGCAAGCCTTCCTGACCAACCTCGCTGACGCCGGGGCGCATGTTCGCTGGTACAGATCGGCATCGGCCCCCTGCCTGCAGCGCCTTTACGCGGAGGCCGACGTTTTGCTGTTTCCATCTCTGTATGAAGGCCTGGGTCTCCCCATTCTCGAGGCCCAGGCGCATGGGACCCCGGTGGTGTCGTCGAACACCTCGTCTTGCGGCGAGATCAACCTCAATCCCGGCCTGACGTTTGCGCCTTCCGATATCGAGGGGTTGGCCGTCGCCATGCTGGAGGTATTCGCCGGGACTAGCCCGGCGGTCGCCGGACCGGCCTTGGCGGCGGCCCAGACCACCTATCTCAAACGCCGGAGCGCACTCCCGTCCGACTGGCTGGGAGAGCGGTCCGCCACTGGATGATCGAAGCCTGACCGGGTGGCTGCGAGTGGTTGACAAGGCCCTCGTCGCGAAGGAAAGGGTGGGACCGTCTGCGAGCAATCGCGTTTCAGGATCCTGCTAGTTGAGGGTCTACGTCCATGGAAATTGCCAGGCCCCCGCTCTCGCCGACCTCATAGGACAAGCGTGCGGCGGCGCCATGGATGTCGTCAGCCGGCAGGTTTACAGCATAGACCTTGAGGCGGAGGGCGCCGCTCATATCCATGACGTGGAGACTGCTGACGTTATTCTGACCCAGCCGGTCGCAGACGGCTATCGCGGCACAGACATCCTTTCGACGTCGTGGATGCGCGCGCGCGCCCGCAAGGACGCCATCTTCCTGGTTTTCCCGGTGATCTACCATCGCGGACTTCAGCCGCAATGCTACACGCTCGGCGATTTTCACGCCGGGCGGCTGGCCTATCACGACGCCCATGCGCTCGATTATTTCCTCATGGGGGAGGACGCCGACTCCTTCGTCAGGGCGACAAACCGAAGCGATTTCCTCCCGGAGAGTTTCGTGCTGTCCGAGTTGTCGCGCACAACGCTCGAACTGCTCCGACGCGAACGGGCCTTGGCGGTCGATCTGCCGGTTTCGGATATCATCGCCACGCGCCTTTCGTCCGGCCAACCCATGTACACGGTCAACCACCCATCACGGGCGGTCATGGTGGACCTTGCGGATCGAGTGCTGGAACGCCTCGGACGTCCCGAGCGCGCGTCCCCCGACGGGATCGACATGCTCGACCTGTTCATTATGCCTCCTTATCTGTCGACCGCCCTCGCGCTCGGCCATTCAGGATCCGGTATCTGGCTGGACGACATGTCCGCGGACGGCGTGATGGAAAGCCGACTGGATTTCTTCCGGCATGTCTTCCAGTCGTATCAAGAAATCGGTCGCGACCGGCTTCGTCGGGCCGTCGCCGAAAATCCAGAAATAACCGGTTATCTTGCGCGCTACGAGCACGCCCGGATGCAGGGGGCGTCAAGGGACATGAGCGACCTGATCGACGCTCTTTACGAGACCTTCCTCGATCGTCCCGCCGCGCCGGACGAGATCCTCCATCATCTGCAGACGGTCAGGCTTTCAGGCTTCTCGATGATGGTGTCCGCCTTTGCGGGCTCTCCGGAGTTCCATGCCAGAGGCGGCGCCGCATCGATGATGAACCGGTTCCCCAAGACCCACGCCATGCCTGTGCGGAGGCCGCACGTGCGCATTCCGCATCCGGGGCAACTGGTGCCGACTGTCGCCTCCGATAGGCTGGCCAGCGACCCGCAAAGCCTGAAAGCCAGACTGCAGCGGATCTGGCGTGCAGTCATAAACTCTCCTCCGGAGCC
>DASVTM010000512.1:0-2626 GCA_036387575.1 Brevundimonas sp. | reverse complement strand
AGGAGCCTCAGGCTGTTCACCGGGGACTGGTCGTCGAGCAGTCCCGCGCCGATCTCGAGGGCCCGGTGAAAACCGTCGCCTCGCCCATCCGGATGTCGAAGACCCCAGTGGCTTATGACGCCGCCCCGCCAGCGCTGGGTCAAGACACGGACAATGTGCTCGAGGCCATGGGACTGGATGCGGCGCGGCTTGCCACCCTGCGCGGCAAGAACGTGATCTGACCCGTTATTTGAGGGCCAGCGTAACCTGTTTGATGTCCACATATTCGTCGAGACCGTGGATGGAGCCCTCGCGGCCATAGCCGGAGGACTTGACCCCGCCAAAGGGCGCGACGGCGGTGGAGATCAGGCCGGTGTTGATGCCGATCATCCCCGCCTCGATATGCCGGCCGATGCGCATGGCCCGGTCCAGATCCTTCGTGAACAGATAGGATGCGAGGCCGAACTCCGAGTCGTTGGCCATCTCCATGACCTCCTCCTCGGTCTCGAACGGGAAGACCGGGATCAGCGGGCCGAACGTCTCCTCGCGCCGGAACAGTTCGTCGTTGCCGCCCAGCGTCACCGTCGGCTGGAAGAAGCGGCCGCCGAGTTCATGACGAGCCCCGCCGGTCAGCACCTTGCCGCCGTCGGCGACGATCTGCGCGAGGTGTTTCTCGACCTTGTCGAGGGCCTTGTCCTCGATCAGGGGGCCGACCTTCACGCCGTCCTCGAACGCCGGTCCGACGGGGATCTTCGCCACTTCGGCGGCCAGTTTCGACGCATATTCCTCCGCGACCGAAGCTTCGACATAGACCCGGTTGGGACAGACGCAGGTCTGGCCTGCGTTCCGGAACTTGCCCTTGATGGTCTCGGCCACGGCCTGATCCAGATCGGCGTCGGCGAACACGATAAGAGGCGCAGCGCCGCCCAATTCCATCGACACGCGCTTGAGCGTTTTCGCCGACTGTTCGGCCAGCAACCGCCCGATCGGGGTCGAGCCGGTGAAGGACAGTTTGCGGATCAGCGGTGACGCGGTCAGCACGCCGCCGATGGTCGCCGCGTCACCGGTGACGATGCTGAGCGCGCCCTTGGGCAGGCCCGCCTCATAGGCCAGCTCCGCAAGCGCAATGGCGGTGAAGGGAGTCTGGCTGGCCGGCTTGACCACGGCGGTGCAGCCGGCGGCGAAGGCGGGGCCGAGTTTCCGCGTCAGCATGGCCGCCGGGAAATTCCACGGCGTGATGAGGGCGCAGGGGCCGACGGCCTCGCGGAACGTCAGGATGACGTGGCCCAAGGGGCTGTCCTGGGTCTCGCCGATGATCCGCTCGGCCTGTCCCGCAAACCATTTGATGAAGCCATTGGCATAGGCGACCTCGCCCTTGGCCTCCTCGAACGGCTTGCCGTTTTCGATTGCCATCAGGGCGCCGAGACCTTCGGTGTTTTCATCGATCAGCGCGGCCCAGTCGCGCAGGAACCTCGCCCGCTTGTGCGGATCGGTGCGCGCCCATGCGGGGAAGGCGTCGTGGGCGGCCTGAATGGCGCGCTCGGTCTCGGCCACGCCCAAATCGGGGATGTGGCCGATGATCTCGCCGGTCGCGGGGTCGTCGACGGCGATGCCGTTCGGACCGGCGGGAACGGCCTCCCCGGCGATGAAGGCGTGTTGGCGCAGGAGCTTCAGACCGGCGTCGCGGGCGGCGGTGTTCATGGCGTGACCCTTCGTAGTGGCGATCGACCTTTAACGCAGTGACGTCGCGTCAGGGCGCATAAAAACCGCCGGTTAGTCTCCGATGGTGTCGAGGTCGCGCCCCTTGGTCTCCGGCAGGAACAGCAGGGCCACGAGGGCGGCGATGGCGGTAAAGGCGACCGAGTACCAGAGGCCGAAATAGATATTTCCCGACCAGGCCACGAGCGCGAAACTGGCGGCGGGCAACAGGCCCCCAATCCAGCCGGTGCCGATGTTATAGGGCAGGCTCATGGCCGTGTACCGCACCCGCGTCGGGAACAGTTCGACCAGCGCGGCGGCCTGCGGACCATAGACGGCGGTGGCGGCGACCATGAAGATCATCAGCACCCCGAACACGCCCCACCAGTTGAAGCGCGCGGGATCGGCCTTGGTCGGATAACCGGCCTGAACCAGCGCCGCCTTGACCCGGGTCTCGACGTCGGTTCGCGCTGATTTGAGAGCCGCAGTCGACAGGCCTGCGCCCTCGACCGAAGCGATCTCGACGCCGCCGACGCGCACGACCGCAGGCGATCCAGCCGGAGCGGCGATGTTGGCGTAATTGACTCCGGCGTTGGACAGGACCGACTTGGCCAGATCGCAGGACGAGGCAAAGGCCGCTGTGCCGACGGGATCGAACTGCACCGCGCAGGTGGCCGGATCGGCGACGACCGTGACGGGCGCCGAGGCTTGAGCCTCTGCCAGCGCGGGATTGGCGGCGCGGGTCAGGGCCTGGAAGCCGGGGAAGACCGCGACCAGAAACACGATCATGCCGCCGATCATCACGGGTTTCCGGCCGATCTTGTCCGACAACCAGCCGAACAGGACATAGAGGAAGGCCGAGGCGACGGTGACCGCCAGGATCATACCGTCAACGGTTGATGCATCAACCTTCACCACCCGTTCCATGAAGAAGCGCGTGTAGAAATAG
>DASVTM010000511.1:0-2935 GCA_036387575.1 Brevundimonas sp. | reverse complement strand
ATCAGCAACAACCCGTGGATAGCCATCTCGCGCGTCAGGCGCGGCATCCGGTCGAACTGCGGCAGCAGGTCCGACGCCCGCACGATCGGTCCGGCGACCAGATGCGGGAAGAAGCTCATCAGCAGCATGACGTCGAGCAACGACCGCGCGACCGGCGTCTTGCCGCGCTTGACGTCGACGATGTAGCTGATGCCCTGGAAGGTGAAGAAGCTGATGCCGACGGGCAGGATCACCTGCAGCAGCGGCAGGTCCCGCTCCCAGCCGAACTGGATCAGCAGCTCACCCATCTGCACAGCGAAGAAGCCGTAATATTTGAAGAAGCCGAGGATCAGCATGTTGGCCGCGACGCCGAGCCCGACCAGCCAGCCAGCGCCGATCCGACGTCCCTCCCCGTCGACGGGCTTGCGAGCGATCAGGGCCGCCACCCCCCAGTTCATCACGGCCGAGCCGATCAGAAGACCGACAAACCGCCAGTCCCACTGCGCATAGAAGAACCAGCTGGCCAGCAGCAGAAACAGCTTGCGGCGACCGTTCTCGCGATCAAGCGACCACGAGGTGAAATAGACGAACAGGAAGAAGACGCCAAAGGCCAGGGTCGGGAACAGCATCTAGCGCCCCTCCCGATACAAGCGACGCTGGCGATACCACTCGCGGCCCGCCGTCATCAGATCGGCGAAGAGCAACGACCCGATCCAGTCGGCCCCGGCTTGCGTGAAATGCACATGGTCGCCTCGCATCATCGGCTCTTCGCCGTTGGGGCCCGGCCGAGCCAGGCGAAAGGCGGAGCAGTCGCCCCCCATCCGCCCGTGCCAGTCCCAGTAGGCCACCCCCGTGCTGGCCGAGACGCGCTGTTGGATGTCGCGCACCACCGCAAGCATGGTGGGCGAGCGCCAGCGGGCTTCGCCATCATCGGGACAGTTTCCGCCGCCCTCGCTTCGCAGCGCCTCGGGCGCACCCAGGATTAGCAAGGCTGCCTGCGGGGCCTCGGCCTTTAATCGTCCGATCTCGTTCCGCAGCAACCGTTCGTAGGCTGCCGTATCCAGCGTGTCGTCGAAGCCTTCGTTGACCCCATATTCCAGCACGACGAGGTCCACTGATGCATCCAGGGCCGGCACCGGATGGTTCGGCAGGTCCGTCAGGGTGACCCCGACCACGCCGATCGGCTCGATATGGATGTCGCGGGCCGGAACCTGGCCTTGAGCCGCATTTCAAGTGCGCTGGAAATCAGTTGTCCCGCTGTATGGCTGTCGCCGAATTGGACGATGCGGACGACTCCGCCCCAGCGCCCGTCCAGCGCCCGGAACAGAGCCGACAGCGTATCGGCCTGACACAAACCGTCGCGACAGGACGGGCTCTGCGGCGAGGGCAGCGGCGTCCACGGCCGCTCCTGAGCTGTCGCCACAAGCGGGACGGCCCCCAACATCGAAGCCAGAATCAGGGCCCGGATCACGCCCCGGCGCCGCCCGCACTCGCCGAAGCCTCATCCGTGACAGGCGCCGCAGCCAGACCCGCGTCGGCCTTCAACCGCTCGACCACGGGTTCCGTGATCCGCAAATACCCGGCCATGGACATGTGGATGCCGTCGTTCGCCCGCATCATCTGACGTCGGCCGCTGTCGTGGACGGTCAGATAGGGTTCGTAGTCGCCATTCCCGTCCGAGGTCAGGGCGACGGTCGGGATATAGGGCACGTTCAACGCCGCCATATGGGCCGCGACGACCTCGTTGATCAGAGTCATCCTGGCGTCGAAGGAGGCGCGCTTCATCTTCGGCAAACCGACCCAGTAGACAGCGATGTCGCGGCTGCGCAGCAGACCGACCAGATCATCGACCCGCTTGCCGTAGGCCGCTTTCCAGCCAGCCGATCCGAAGGGGTGAATCTGGCCGTCCATGCTGATGCCCTGGGCGTCATTGGTCCCGAACATCACCACTGCGACGTCGATCGGCGTCTCGGTGATCTGGCGTTCGGTCTTGGCTTGAATATCGACGTAGTCGTAGCGTGACAGGCCAGTGGAGACCTCACTGAATTTGGTCACCGTTACACCAGGCGTGGCGTTCAGGTCGCGATAAAGTCCCGTCCACAGACCGTCGCCCATGGAGTCGCCGAACACGCCCACGCGGAGTTTCCCGCTCGCCATCCGTGTCTTGAGTGGCGTGATCATCGGCCCGGTCGGCACGCTCGGCACGCTCGCCACCGCCTTGATGGCAGGCTCCGGCTCGGTTTCGGCAGAGGCGTTTGCGCTTGAGCCCAACAACAGGGTCGGATGGCGCAGCCACGCGCGACCGTCCGGCGTCAGCACCAGCCCGATGCCTACACCGACCAGCAACGCGGCCGTCAAGGAGTTGATGTTCGCCCGCACGACCCCACCCGCAGGTTCTACTGACCGGGAACCTTAGCCGATGTCCGGGCCCGCGCTACCGCCTGCCCCTCGTGAGCGAAGAAAAAGGTTAACTGTGGCTCCGGGCTCTCGGGGCGGGCAATAGTGTATGCCGATCCAAGGATGGTCTTGCCCCGCAGAATGACGCGCCGTAAGGACATCGAAATATTCATCAAAGAGTGAAAAAGGGAGCCGATGGGAAAAATCTTCACTGACGCGACGGCCGCGCTGGCAGGCGTGACCTTCGACGGCATGACCGTGATGTCGGGCGGCTTCGGCCTGTGCGGGATCCCGGAGAACCTGATCACCGGCCTGAAGGCGTCAGGCGTCAAGGGACTGACGGTCATCTCCAACAACGCTGGCGTGGACGGCTTCGGCCTCGGCCAACTGCTGGAGACGCATCAGATCGCCAAGATGATCTCGTCCTACGTCGGCGAGAACAAGGAGTTTGAACGCCAGTACCTGGCCGGCGAGCTGGAGCTGGAGTTCAATCCGCAGGGAACACTGGCCGAGCGCATCCGCGCAGGCGGCGCAGGCATCCCTGCCTTCTTCACCGCCA
>DASVTM010000510.1:0-4546 GCA_036387575.1 Brevundimonas sp. | reverse complement strand
CACGTCCGCAGCATCTCGCTCGGCCTCGGCACGGGATCCATCACCTGGGTCGAGAAGCACGAGGGATCGTGGTGGGCTATGTTCGCCAACTATGACGGCCGGGGCGGCGAGGTTCCTCGTGATCACCGGCATACGACTCTGGTTCGGTTCGACGACCAGTGGCGGCGGCTTGAGGCCTGGGCCTTGCCGACCTCGATTCTCGACCGGATTGCGCCGATGAGCATTTCGGGCGGGGGCTGGGCGCCCGATGGCCGGCTGTACCTGAGCGGCCACGACCTTCGGGAGCTCTACGTCGTCGCTATTCCCGATGGCGGCGGGGTGCTGGAGCACGTCGAGACCTACGGCATGGAGGCCGAGGGGCAGGCGATCGACTGGGACGAGAGCACGCCAGGCATGCTGTACGGCATCACCCGTTCGAGCCGTGAAATCCTGGCGATGCGGGTTCCGCTGCGCTGATCTAGCGTTTGCCCCCTGGCAGGCCGAAAGACGTTGCGGCGGGCACGCTGGCCACCGGCCTGGACGTTAGCGAGGTTGATCGGGTGGAAAGGCGGCCGTGGGACTTTTGCGGGTTCCGGCGGGTCGAAAGCGTCTGGGCATGGCGCCAAGAAAAACGCCGGGGCTTTGGCCCCGGCGTTTGCGTCTTCAATCCTGATCGAACGGCTTAGCCGCGTGCGCTGATTGGCACGTAGTCGCGTTCGGTCGGGCCGGTGTAGAGTTGGCGCGGACGGCCGATCTTCTGGGCCGGGTCGCCGATCATTTCCTGCCACTGGGCGATCCAGCCGACGGTGCGGGCCAGCGAGAACAGCACGGTGAACATCGAGGTCGGGAAGCCCATCGCCGAGAGGGTGATGCCCGAATAGAAGTCGACGTTCGGGAACAGCTTGCGCGAGGTGAAGTATTCGTCGCTCAGGGCGACCTTTTCGAGTTCCTTGGCGACGACGAACAACGGATCGTTCTCACGGCCCGTGGCGGCCAGCACCTCGTAGGCGCTTTCCTGCATGACCTTCGCGCGCGGGTCGTAGTTCTTGTACACGCGGTGGCCGAAGCCCATCAGCTTGTATTTCTTGTCCTTAACGCCCTGAATGAAATCAGGAATCTTGTCGGGCGTGCCGATTTCCTTGAGCATGTTCAGCGCCTCTTCGTTGGCGCCGCCATGCGACGGGCCCCACAGGCAGGCGATGCCGGCGGCGATACAGGCGAACGGGTTGGCACCCGACGAACCGGCCAGACGGACGGTTGAGGTCGATGCGTTCTGCTCGTGGTCGGCGTGCAGGGTGAAGATCCGGTCCATGGCCTTGGCGAGTACCGGGTCGATCACATAGTCCTCCGCCGGGACGGCGAAGCACATGCGCAGGAAATTCTCGGCATAGCTGAGGTCGTTGCGCGGCGAAACGAACGGCTGGCCGATGTGATATTTATAGGCGCGGGCGGCGATCGTCGGCATCTTGGCGATCAGGCGGATGGCCGAGATTTCGCGCTGGCGCGCGTCATGGATGTCGAGGCTGTCGTGATAGAAGGCCGACAGGGCGCCGACGGTGCCGACCATGATCGACATCGGGTGGG
Organism: Brevundimonas sp.; assembly: GCA_036387575.1. Taxonomy (GTDB): domain Bacteria; phylum Pseudomonadota; class Alphaproteobacteria; order Caulobacterales; family Caulobacteraceae; genus Brevundimonas. The sequence continues at coordinate 2,983 of DASVTM010000510.1, read as the reverse complement.
CGTCGCGACGGAAGCCCTCGAAGAAGCGGTCGAACTGGGCGTGCAGCATCGTGTGCTGGGTGACGGTGTGCTCGAACGTCTCATACTCGGCGGCCGTCGGCAGTTCGCCATGCAGCAGCAGATGGCAGACTTCGAGGAAGTTCGATTGCGAGGCCAGTTGGCCGATCGGATAGCCGCGGTGCAACAGCACGCCGGCGTCGCCGTCGATGTAGGTGATGGCGCTTTCGCAAGCGGCGGTGGACGTGAAGCCGGGGTCGAAGGTGAAGGCGTCGGTCGCCGCGTAAAGCTTGCGAATGTCGATTACGTCGGGGCCAGTCGAACCGGACAGGACGGGCAGGTCTACGGATTTGTCGCCGTAGGTCAGGGTCGCCGTGCCGGCGGGTTTGGCTTGTTCAGTCATTGTAGCCCCTTGGAAAACCTGGACCCGCAGCGGGGGACGCCTGGCCCTTTGTTAGTCGTGGGTGTCACTTAGTGTGTTGCAGCGCATCATCCAAGCGCCCTAGCGATTCTTCACGGCCTAAAGCCGCGAGGGTCTTGGCGATGTCGGGCGAGACGCCGTCTCCGGTCAGGGCAGCGCGCACCGCGGGGCCGATCTTGCCGAAGCCGACGGCTTCTTCCTCGGCGAAGATCTTCAGTTCGGCCTCGAGTGCGAACACGTCCCAACTGGCGAACAGCTTCAGCCGATCACGGAGGCGGGCGATCCGCTCACCGGACTCGCCGGTCAGCAGGGGGATGGCCTTTTCAAAGATCGCGAGCGGGCGTTGGCGCAGCACGAAAGCGCTCTGGTCGGCCAGTTCGTTCATCGTCCTGGCGCGGTCCTTGAGGAAGGGCATGGCGCGGAGCAGCCGGACCTCGTCATGCTCACCGAGCGCATGGCCACGCGCAAGGTGGATGTCGAGGACCTGTTTCGACAGGCTGTCGTCGTCGGCCAGCCGCATCCAGTGGGCGTTGACGTGGGCCAGCTTGTCGAAGTCGAGCCGGGCCGGAGCCTTGCCGACGCCGGACAGGTCGAACCATTCCTGCGCCTGTGCGTCGGAGAACAGTTCGTCGTCGCCGTGGGCCCAGCCGAGGCGGGCCAGATAGTTGCGCATGGCCTCGGGCAAATAGCCCATCTCGGCATATTCATGCACTGCCTGCGCCCCATGCCGCTTGGACAGCTTTGCGCCGTCCGGGCCGTGGATCAGCGGGATGTGGGCGAATACCGGACGGGTCCAGCCCAGCGCATCATAGATCAGCGACTGGCGGGCGGCGTTGTTCAGGTGATCGTCGCCCCGAATGACGTGGGTCACGCCCATGTCGTGGTCATCGACGACCACGGCGAGGTTGTAGGTCGGCGCTCCATCACTCCGCAGCAGGACCAGATCGTCGAGGTCGTTGTTGTCCCACCTGACTTCGCCCTGGACTTCATCCGCGACCTCGACGCGGCCCGGCAGGGGGCGGCGGAAGCGGACGACGAACGGCTGCTCGGCTTCGAGGCCCTCGACAACGCGGTCACGCCACGGCGATTCGAACGTGCGGCGCTCGGCTTTGGCCTGGTCACGCAGCCGGCCGGTTTCCTCGGCGGTCGTGTAGTCACGGTAGGCGTGGCCGGTGTCGATCAGGGTCTGGACGACCTCGCGGTGGCGGTCGGCGCGGGCGTACTGGAACACCGGCTCTTCGTCGGCGAACAGCTCAAGCCAGCTCAGGCCGTCGAAGATCGCTTTCACGGCTTCGTCGGTGGAGCGCTCGCGGTCGGTGTCCTCGACCCGGATCAGGAACTTTCCGTTGCGTCCCTTGGCGTAAAGGTAGTTGAATAACGCCGTTCTCGCGCCGCCGATATGCAGCGAGCCTGTCGGCGAGGGGGCGAAGCGGGTGACGACTGTCGAGGAAGGGTCGCGGGGAGAGGCGGGAGAGGTCATGTCAGGGAGGTCCGTACGGGCCGCCCTTATACCTTCCGACGCGGCAAAGCCCAGCCTTTGGCGGCGCACGGTTTCGTGGGTGCGCGCGGAGGTCGCGGGGCAGGGCCTGCGCTGGCGGTTGTGGGCGCCGGTGGCGTTCGGCGGCGGGTGCGCGATCTACTTCGCCTTGAAGACTGAGCCGGCGCTGTGGCCGCTGCTTGTAATGGCGAGTGTCGCGGCATTGGTGTGGCTTGCAGCGCGCGCGAGAGGTCTGCCGCGCGCCGTGACCTTGCCGCTGATGCTGATGATGTGCGCAACATTGGGGATGGCTGCGGCCAAGGTGCGGACCGAAGCGGTGGCCGGGCCGATGGCGCCGACACTGGAAGAGCCGACCACCATCGAGGGCTGGGTCATCGACGTCGACAGCCCGGGGCAGAACGGCGCGAGGGTCGTGATTGCGCCTGTCTCGGTGCGTGGGTTGGCCGCTGAGGCTACGCCGATCCGGATGCGCGCTACGGTCAAGGGCGATCCGCCGCCGCCGGGCACGCCGATCCGGCTGTTCGCCATTCTCAACCCGCCGCCGCCTCCCGCCAGTCCGGGCGCTTACGATTTCGGGCGAGGCGCGTATTTCGAGGGCATGGGCGGGGTGGCGTTCGCGCTGTCGCCGACGCGGCCCGCCGTGTTGGCTGAGGCGCCGTGGGGATTGCGGCTGATGATGAAGGTCAACAGCGTGCGGTTCGCACTGGCCCAGCGGATCGTCGATCGGCTCGGGCCACGCACCGGCGGTGTGGCGGCGGCGATGGTCACCGGGCACGAGACCTGGATCGGGCGCGAGGACCTCGACGCCATGCGCGATTCGGGGCTGGCGCACATCTTGTCGATCTCGGGCCTGCACATGGCCGTCGTGGGCGGTTTCGTCTTCTTCCTTGCAAGGCTGGGCGTCGCGGCCTGGCCTTGGCTGGCGCTGAGGGTCTCGGGCAAGAAGGTCGCGGCGATCGCCGGGCTGATCGCGGTCTGGACCTATCTGGTGATCTCCGGCTCGCCGCCGCCCGCCGAGCGCGCAGCCATCACCTATTCCATCGCCTTCATCGCCATCCTGCTGGACC
>DASVTM010000509.1:0-2019 GCA_036387575.1 Brevundimonas sp. | reverse complement strand
ACCAGCACCGTCTCGGCGGTTCCGGCCCCCGAGGCGCGCAGCACATCCAGTCGGGCGCCGTCGCCGTAATAGACCTTGAACCCGAACTTGCCGGCGGCCTGGATCATCTCGACGTCGATGTCGACGATGGAGACGTCCACGTCGCGTGACAGTAGCGGCTGGGCCACGACCTGGGCGAAGCGCCCGAAGCCGATGATCAGCACCCGTTCGCGCAGGCCGTGCGCCTCGTCGATCCCCTCCATCGACAGCACGTCCTCAGGCTTGAACCGGTCCGCCAGCAGCATCCGCACCGGCGTCAGGGCCATGGACAGGATGACGATCGCCGACAGTATGGCCGCACTGCGGGGGTCGAACAGGCCCGCAGCCAGCGCAGCCCCGTACAGAACGAACGCGAACTCCCCGCCTTCGCCCATCAGGGCCGCCCGCTTCAGGGCCTCGCCATGCCCGGACTTGATCCGCGCGATCGCATAGACCCCGGCCATCTTGGCGAACATGAAGGCGGCGATGCCCCCAACGACCAGCTGCCAGTCGCGCACCACGACGCCGAGATCCAGCGACATGCCGACGCTGAGGAAGAACAGCCCGAGCAGAATGCCACGGAACGGTTCGACATCCGCCTCTAGCTGGTGGCGGAAGGTGGACTCAGACAGCAGGACTCCGGCCAGAAACGCGCCCATGGCCATGGACAGCCCGCCCAGATCCATCGCCCAGGCCGCGCCCGTCACCACCAGCAACGCTGCCGCCGTCATAATCTCGCGTCCGCCGTAGCGGGCCAGAAGCCTCAGCACCGGGTTCATGACCCATTTGCCGATCACATAGACCGAGGCGACAGCCGCGATGGCGAACCCGACCGTCAGCCAGATCGGCTGGGGGTTCTCGATTGCGGTGCCGAACATACCGCCGAACACCGCGACCAGCGCCAGCAGCGGCACGATCGACAGGTCTTCGAAGAGCAGGACAGAAACGACCCTTTGTCCCGCCGGATCGGACTGTTCGTTCCGCTCTTCCAGCAGCTGCATAACGATGGCGGTGGAAGACAGGGCGAAGCCTGCGCCGGCGATGATGGCCGCAGGGACCGACAAGCCGGCCACCAGGGCGGCCCCGGTCAGCAGGGCGCCGCAGGTCAGCACCTGCAGGGCTCCCAGACCGAAGATTTCCTTCCTCAGACTCCACAGCCGGGCAGGGCGCATCTCCAGTCCGATGATGAACAGGAACATCACCACGCCCAATTCCGCGACATGCAGAACCGCCTCGGCGTCCTGGATCAGCTTGAAGCCGAACGGTCCGATGACCAGGCCGGCGGCCAGATAGCCCAGCACCGCACCGGCTCCGAGGCGCTTAAACAGGGGCACGGCGACGACGGCGGCCGCCAGCAAGGCTACGGCATGCCCAAGTCCCATCCCGCCCGTCGGATCCGCCATGCCGCCACCCCGTTCTGCTGAAGCTTCATAGTGGGGGCTGCGGCAGGGGATTGCCATTCTGTAAGTCGATTGCTGGGCACTTCATGTGAGGGGCACACACTCGCCACGATAAATGCGATTTATTCGCAAATAAGGTTGAACCTTGGCCGGAAGTTGATATTGCGAGCCCATCGCAATGCGAAAGCATCGCAATCTCGCCTTACATCAGCCGCTGGACCACCTCCCCGATGACCGACACACGCGCCTCCACGCTCCGCGCCCTTTTGTTCGCCTCCAGCGCCGCCGGCATGCTGTGCGCCGCCCCCGCCATCGCCAAAACCGCGCCCGACACGCCGATCGCCACCGCGCCGAGCGATGATGTGCTTCAGGAACAGGGTTCGAACCGCGTCGCGGACGTCGATGTCAACGGCGTGCGCGTTCGCCGCGAGCCAAGATCACCCAAGTTCGTCGCCCCGCTGGTCGATACGCCGCGCAGCGTCACGGTGATCCCGCAAGAACTCATAGAGCAGATCGGCGCGACGTCGCTGCAGGACCTGCTGCGCACCTCGCCAGGCATCACATTCGGCGCAGGCGAGGGCGGCCAGCCGCTGGCCGACCG
>DASVTM010000508.1:0-4576 GCA_036387575.1 Brevundimonas sp. | reverse complement strand
ATCGTCTCGTTCGCCCGCACGCCAATGGGCGGCTTTCAGGGTGTCTTCACCGGCGTGAAGTCGACCGAACTGGGCGCCACCGCCGTCCGCGCCGCCGTCGAACGCGCCGGGATCGCGCCGGAGAAAGTCGACCAGATCTACATGGGCTGCGTCCTGTCCGCCGGACTCGGTCAGGCCCCGGCGCGTCAGGCTGGAATCGGCGCCGGTCTCGGCCAGCACGTCGAGGCCACGACCCTGAACAAGATGTGCGGCTCGGGTCTTCAGGCGGTGATGCTTGCGTCTGACTCCCTCGCAGCGGGCAGCGCCGACATCATCGTCGCAGGCGGCATGGAGTCGATGACCGGCGCGCCGTTCCTGATGAACAAGCACCGCGCCGGGGCTCGCATCGGCCACGACGTCATCATCGACTCCATGATGATGGACGGGCTGGAGGACGCCTATGACGCCGGCAAGCCCATGGGCTCGTTCGCCGAGGACGCCGCCCGCACCTATCAGTTCACGCGCGAGGCGCAGGACGCCTATGCGGTTGAGAGCCTGACCCGCGCCAGCGCCGCCATCGCCTCGGGCGCGTTCAAGGCCGAGATCACCCCGGTCGAGGTCACGGGCCGCAAAGGCGCCGTCACGATCTTCGAGGACGAACAGCCCGGCAAGGCGATGCCCGAGAAGATCCCCAGCCTGAAACCCGCCTTTGCGAAGGACGGCACCATCACCGCCGCCTCCTCGGCCTCGATCTCCGACGGCGCAGCGGCTTTGGTCCTGACCCGCGAGAGCGTGGCCAAGGCCATGGGCCTGCCGATCGTCGCGCGTATCGTCAGCCATTCGGCCCACGCCCACGAGCCCGGCCTGTTCACCACCGCGCCGGTCCCCGCGATCCAGAAGGCCCTCAAGAAGGCCGGCTGGTCGGTCGAGGACGTCGATCTGTGGGAAATCAACGAGGCCTTCGCTGTCGTGCCGATGATCGCCATGCAGGAGCTCGGCATGCCGCATTCGAAGGTCAACGTGAACGGCGGCGCCACCGCCCTCGGACACCCCATCGGCGCATCCGGGGCCCGCGTTCTGGCCACCCTGCTCGGTGCGCTTCAGGCGCGGGGCGGCACGAAGGGCGTCGCCAGCCTGTGCATCGGCGGCGGCGAGGCCGTGGCCATGGCGGTCGAGCTGGCCTGAGGTCTGGTGATCAGGGCGGACCCGCACTCGGATGTGCGATCCGCCTGCATCAGGCGACTGAGAGCTGAAGGTCCGGCGGTCAGAACGATCATCACGCGACTCTGCGACTGCGAATAGTTCTCAAGATTGCGTGCGATTGATCCGTATGGCAAGCCCTCTTTCGGTGGCTTTTCAGAACGGAATGCGAACATGCGCGAAGACGGCAAGATCGACTATCTCGAGTTTCCCGCTGGTGACGTCGGCACGGTGAAAGCCTTCTACGCCGCAGCCTTTGGCTGGACCTTCCAGGACTACGGCCCCAGCTATGTGGCGTTCAGCGAAGGTCTGGACGGCGGGTTCGACGGCGATCCCGCCGACAAGTCAGCCGCCCCTCTGCCCGTCCTCTACGCCCACGACCTCGAAGCCATGCTGGCCAAGGTCGAGGCCGCAGGCGGCAGCGTGGTCAAGCCGATCTACGCCTTCCCGGGCGGGCGGCGTTTCCACTTCCGCGACCCGGCGGGCAACGAACTGGCGGTCTGGTCGGAAGGCTAGACCCTATTTGGCGTCGACCGCCCTACTTCGCGTCAACAGATTGCGCGATGCGTTCGCTGAGCGCTGCGTCGGCGCCATCCAGGCTCGACACCCAGACGTGGATCTCGCGCGGGCTGGCGGTGCGCTGGAACAGATGTTCCTTCGCGTGCCGCTGGCCACCTTCGTTGACGACGATCGAGGAGCGCCCCCCGGTCTGGACCATCTCCCCGTCATAGATCGGGAACTGCGACGACGGCCCGACATAGACCATGGCGAATGACTGGTCGCCGCGCCGGATCGTGTAGATGTTGAAGTCTGGTCCCGGGCGGCCGCTGGTGATGCGGAACCCTTGCGGCAGCTCGACCCTGAAAGGCAGGGCGGCCACAGCAGGCGGGCTCAGCACGGTCAGGACCGGGGGCGGCGCCTCAACCGAGGCAGGCGCCGCTACCGGCGGCTGGACCGAGGAGGTCGCCGAAGGAGCAGTTGAGCCAGCACGCCCTGCGGGCAGGGTCGGCGCCGGATAGGTCATCGCTCCTGATGCCGGCGCCGTTGAAGTGGGCGCGGTCGCGCGCGGTGTCGCAGCGGGGGCGGTCGAAGAAGCAGGCGCCGGGCCAGTTGCAGTCGGCGCGGGTTGAGCGCGCGCTGGCGCAGGTGTCGTGCTCGCTCTAGGGGCCGCAGCGGGAGCGGCAGTTGGGACTGGAGTTGTGGCTCTCGTAGACGTCGTGGCTGAGGGGGCGGTCGTCGCCGAAGCGGGCGGGCCGCCGTTGAGGCTGCGGGTCAGGGCGCTGCCAGCGGCTGCCCCTGGGGCCGCTTGCGTGGTCGCCGGCGTCCGGCTCGACGTTGTCTGCGCCCACGCAGGCAGGGCGATCATGGCAGCGGTCGAGGCGAGCAACAGCGAGACGCGGAGGGTACGAGCGGTTTTCATGCGGCGGAACATCGCCTCTCGGCGTCCCGACGGCAAGACCTGATCAGGCGGCCGGAAGTTCGACCCAGAAGGTCGCGCCCTGCCCCGGTTCGGAGTCTACGCCGATGACCCCGCCCTGAAGCTCGACCAGTCGCTTGGCAAGGGCCAGACCGATGCCGTGCCCCTCGACCGTCGATCGCTCCAGCCCCAGCCGGTTGAACGGCTCGAACAACTGGGTTTGCTTCTCCGCCGAGAGACCAGGACCCTGGTCAATAACCTCGATCCGCACGCCCTCGAAGACGCGCGACACCCGGAAGGTCACGACCCCTCCCGAGCCCCCATATTTCACCGCGTTGGTGGCCAGGTTGTCGATCACCTGACTCAGTCGCTGGGAGTCGGCCAGGGCGATCAGGCCGTCGCCTTCCCGGACGACTTCCAGACGCAGATTGCGAGCCTCGGGACGCAGGGCGGTGGCGCGGCGAACGTCCTCAGCCACACCCGACACATCGGTGGGTCGCAGTTCAACTTTGACCGCTCCTGACTCGGCGCGGGCAACATCCAGCAAGTCATGAGCCAGGGCTTCGACCTGCCGCGCGGTCTTGACCAGCATGTCGGCCATTTCCTTCTGGGTCGCCGTCACGGGACCAAGCCCGCCGCTGGACCAGAGATCGCCGATGCCGATGACGCCGGCGACGGGACTTTTGATCTCGTGGGCGACGTTGGCCAGCAGGCGTGACTTGGCTTCCGAAGCCAATTCGGCGCGCTTTTGCCCGGCGCGCGCTCGCGCCGACAGGCCGTCGCGCTCGCTGAGCAGCACTGCGACCAGCATGAAAGGCAAGGTGACGGAGATCAGCATCAGTTGCGCCGACATGACGCGGATCCCGGCAGGCTCGGCGGAGGGTGAGGCCTGGCCCTGCAACAGGGCGCCTAACGCGATGACGGCGGTGACGAGCATGGCGACGGTCAGGCCGCTGATTCTCAGACGAGCGGCGATCACCACCAGCAGCAGGTTAAGAAAAACGGCAATGACGGGAATGTGGAGATAGTAGCGGCCATAGACGACAGCGCCCAGCATCCCAAGCAGGCCGACCCACTCCACCATCCGCAGTGGCCGCCTGAAGAGATCTAGCGACCGCGCATTCAACGACAGGATCATGGGCAGGACCAGCAACATGCCCAGCGAATGACCGAACCACCAGACTTGGAAGCCTTCCAGCATCGGGACGCCCTTCAGGGCAAACAATGCGATGGCGCCCGCGCAAGCGGCGACGAACGGCGCTCCGATAACCGCGACGGCGATCAGTCTTAGTACCGACCGGACCGTCTGCATCGACAGGTCGGGCGAGAAGCGGCGCACCAGCGTCACGGCGGCAACCATCTCGAACACGTTGATAGCCGTCAGGACGCCGGACTTTTGGGGCGAATACCCTGCGAGGAACTCTCCACTGGCCACCGCGACGGCCATCATGGCCGCAAAACAGATATCGAAAGCTACGCCGCGGCCCATTCGCAGCCAGACGCCAACCCCAACAGCATTGGCGACCCACATCACGACCGCCCCGTCTGCGGACATTCCGAAACGGATCGAAAACAGGGTCAGCAGCAGGACTGCGCTGACTGTCGCCATGGGGACAAGGGGCTGGCTGAACAGCCGCGTGGTATTCGTCGACAGGCCGGCCCTCGCGACGACGCGAGTTGGAGCCTTGGCGAGCGTTCCCGTGGGGGTTTCCAGCGCGCGGCTGAGCGACATAGGCGGCGACTCGACATTAGCGACGATGCGCCAGCTAAGGCTTTGCTCCCTAATATCCAGTGAAGTTAACGACCCGAACCAGGCCCCTGGGAGCCCGCAACCTAACCTTTGGACAGCTCATCGTTGAATGCGACGACAGCTGCAGCCGGGCCGTGTGCAAATTTCCAGACGCCGGCGCTGACGGCGATGAAATCGGCGCCGGCGTCGGCCAGTGAGCGCGCGTTCTCCACCGTGATTCCGCCGATAGC